>CAMCCW010000007.1 GCA_945873395.1 uncultured Lactobacillus sp.
GCGTTTTTTATTTACCACCAACTGGGTGGCTAACTTCATTCTATAATCCACCTAATTAGCAATTTCAAACAAAAGAGGAAACATTGACATGGACCAACAGCGATTAGATATTTTCGACTTAAAAAGGATCAAAATTAACAAGAGCAAGGCTGAGCTCGAACAAGCTGGCAAACAGCACCAAAAAGAGGTTCCCAGTGAAGAACTGAGCACCTTTGTTCCGGTTCACCGTGACCCAGTCGCCGCTATTGAGCAGACCGAGGCCAACATGATTTCCGAACTGCTCCCATTGCGTCATCAACGCATGCTCGCCAGCCGCTTTGCCTTCTTCCGCGGGACGGCTGAATTGATGGAACAAGACCTCAAACATCAGCACCAGAGCAACATGCCCATCGTGATCTGCGGGGATGCTCACGTAAATAATTTTGGTTTCTATGCCTCACCAGAACGCAAATTACTCTTTGGCCTTAATGACTTTGACGAAGCTCGGATTGGTAACTGGGAGAGTGACCTCAAGCGCCTGCTCGTCAGCATCGAGCTAGCTGGTGAGGAGAATGGTTTTAATAAAGAGGACCTCCACCAGCTTCTCCAATTAACCACTAAGACCTACCGGCATGCTATCAAGAATGCCAATAAGCTTCCCCTCTCTGCAGTCTTTTATTACTCATTTGAAATTCATGATATGATCGATAATATTCATAAGCTCGGTGATGGCGATGCCCCGGAGCAAATGGAGAAGGTCCTGCAGAACATCATCAAGAAGAGCCAACATAGCAACTCCGAGGAGATCATCCGCAAGATGGGGACGATCAATGACCGCGGCCAGCTGATCTTCCGGGACAATCCGCCGCGTGCCAAGCACCTCAGCGATGAGGAATACCAAGCTGTCGTCGATGGTTACGAACAGTACCGGGATAACGTCCGACAAGACATCAAGGTTTACCTAGCTAATTTCCACATCACCGACATTATTCGCTACAGTGTCGGCGTGGGCAGCTTTGGCACCCGTTGCTTCCTGATCCTGCTAACCGGGATTGACGGCAGCCACCTGGTCCTCCAGATCAAGGAAGCCATGCCCCTGCGTTACAACCTGCTCTCACTCAAGGTTCAGCAAGCCATCGATAACGGACTCATCGCGGGACGACGGATTGTCACGGCCCAGCGGGTTCTCCAATCAACCTCTGACCCCTTCCTGGCCAGCACCAAGTTTGGGAACCGGAGTTACTATGTCCGTCAGTTCCGGGATATGAAGGAATCCATCAAAATTGATAAGCTGGACTTTGATAGCTACCAATTGTACTGTCAAACCTGTGCCTTCTGTCTGGCAATGGCGCACGCCCAGAGTCCAACCTCCCCAATGCTGCGGGGATACCTGCGTCACCAAAAGTCACTCGATCAGGGGTTAGCCGATTGGGCGCTACAATATACTGACCAAGTTGACAAGGACTACCAGGCATTCAAGAAGCATGTCGAAAACTAAAAATTTAAATAAAGCGATGGCTGAAGAGTTAACTTCGGTCATCGCTTTTACTTTTCATTATCCTGTTCATCGGCAGCCCCATAACGGCTTTGTTCAGCAATCCGGCTGCTTTTGTGCTTATGTTCGTGGATAAAGCGGTCCTCGGCCGCAAAAATCCCCAGAAAATCCATGAAATTGCGCCAGCAGGACTCTTTAAACTTATTCCAATTAAACTGTGCCATTTTCCTCGTCCTCACTTATTAATACTAATTATAATTTTAAGCGGTTGGTCCCGTGGCTGTCAAAAGCTATCAGTCGTGCAAACGGTTGCACATACCGATAAAAAGTGTGCTAAAATAATAAGTGTAGTTTAAAGCGCTTACTTTTCAAGGAGGTTTTTGATAATGGATATTGCACGGGTTCCATTTGGACATTTCAAGGGTGAACCAGTTACTAAATATGTTTTAACTAATGACAACGGTGTCCAGGCCGGGATTTTGGACTTTGCCGGATTGCTTCAATCATTTAAGGTCCCAACCAAGGACGGTGGTAAGGCCGATATGATTCTAACTTCTGAAAACTTGGACGAGTTTACCAACAACGGCTTCTGCACCAACCGGCTGATCGGTCGGGTTGCCGGCCGGATCGCTCATGGTGAATTTAAGGTCTTCGGTAAGGACTTCAAGTTGGAACAAAACGAAGGTGAGAACACCCTGCACGGTGGTACCAATGGTTTCTACAACCATATCTGGCATGTTGACAGTACCGACGTCAGCGATGACCACGCTTCAATCACCCTTAGTCTGACCCTGAGCGAAAAGGACGATACCTTCCCGGGCACCATCCATGTCACGGCCACCTACACTTTAGATGATGACGACAACCTGACGCTGAAGTTTGCGGCCACCACTGATTCTGACACCATCTTCAACCCAACCAACCACACCTACTGGAACATGGCTCACGCGGATGCCAAGACGGTTGATGATCTGACTCTGCAAGTCAACTCCAAGTATCACTTGGCAGTTGATGGCGGCAAGATCCCAACCGGAGAAAAGGTTGCCAATGCTGGAACGCCATTTGACTTTGAAGAACCAATCCGTCTCGGTGACGCCCTGAAGAAGATGGCCTCCACCAAGGAAAACGGTTTTGATGACATCTGGGAAGTTGAACCAAGCCTGACTAAGCCAGTGGCTACCCTGGAAGATAAGGCCAGTGGCCGGAAGATGGAACTATACTCTGACCGGAATGGTCTGGTTATGTACACCATGAACTCCGACGATAAGGCCGTTTACAACCACGGCCAGGTTCACCCACACCTCGGCATTGCCATGGAAGCTCAGACTTTGCCTGACGCTCCCCACCACCCAGAATTTGGTGACATCACCCTGCGGCCAAACGAAGAAAAGACGTACACCATCAAGTGGCACGTTGAATACTGAAACAGCCGATTAAGCTGCCAAAGAAACAACTCCTATTATTAAAGATAAGCGTCCTTAGCTTAAAAGCCAGGGGCGCTTATTTTTATCCAACACAAAAAGATCACCAGGCCCCAAGTAGTCTGATGATCTTACTTAATTGGTATTAAAGGTTCTTATCTTGAACAATCTTAGTCTGCCGCGTTGCATCCACCGTCAGCTTCTGGTTGAGCTTCTTGAAGGCGTTCTGAGCGTAGTCGGCATTCTGCTGGTTACATTGCGTCAGGTAGTCAGCAACTTGATCACTTGGTAGTGATTCAGCTTGCTTGTCAGACTGAGCCAGATTCTGGTCGAGCTTCTTTTGAACCCGCTTTTGAACAGGCACAACATCCTTGTTGATCAGCTTATTCTTGTATGGATCCGTCAGTACCCGCGTCATCTTATAAGTCCAGTAAGCTGAAGTGTTGTCTGGCTTGTCAGTTCCCTTCTGGTAATTAGCAGGCGTGTTGGTGATGTTCGTGTAGAACGGTACATAAACACTCGTAGCTGGTGAGGCCATCGCTAACCATTGAACCCCAGCAATTTCACTTGGCACATTGTTACGAATTTGCAGAACATGGGACTCAACATCTGTTGGCACGTTGATTGGCCGGTAACCGCCAACCCACTTACCATTGCTGTCGTACTTAGTACCATTGAAGTGGGAACCCAGGACCTTCTGAACCTTGGCAACAGAAATCTTCTTGTCAGGCTTCATGAACATCGTGAAGTGCTTCTTGTCAATTGATTGCTTCTTGCTTGGAGTCAAAATTCGTTGACCATCCCAAACCCGTGGCCGGTTGTAGGTAGAGTCTTCCTTATTATTGGTTCCAAAGGCTTCAGCAAAGTTAACCTGGTGGTTGTTAACATAACCATTCAAGTGGTGCTTCTTGACGAAGGATACCATGTTCTTGGAAACCATGTAGTTGCCCTTCTTGGTATCAACGTTACCGATCATCGTCTGGTTTGGAATAACGGCGTACTTATCGTTTGGTACCCGAACCGCTGCCCAGTGGTGACCAGAGACAATTTCCATGTACCAGATGGAATCCTTATCGCTGAAGATCACCCCGTTATTTTCAGCAGAACCCTTGGTCTCAATAATATGGCCAAGACGTTCAACCCCTTCACGGGCGGAATGAACGTACGGTAGAACAACATCCAGCATAGATTGCTCTTCCAACCCGTTCTTAACAAATGGATCGGCCTTCTGTGCCTTCTTGTTGGTAGTCCCAGATTCGGTCGCACTCATTGCTACGTTACTACCGTTAATTCCATCCTCACCAAACTGATCCTGGCCATCTACCTGCTGCCAGTCTGGCGTACTCGTATAACGCTGCTGGTCAGCCGGCAGGTCAATCGTGAAGTGGTTGTCCTTAGACTCATATTGCGTTGGCCCATTACTATTAGCAGCGTGGAAAATGTAATGCTTGGCCCAGGCCGTATCGGCATCCTCATTCCGCGCAATCATCGTGGAACCATCCGTACTAGCCTTTTTACCAACAAGAACTGTGGTACAAGCACTGGCTGTGCTGACAGTCCCCATTACCATGCCAAACGTCGCCAGTCCTACTAAACACTTAAAGCGGTTTATCATCGTTATTACCTCCCTAATGGTAACGCTTTCAATTACAATATTAAGATACCATTGCTCCTGAACAGAATCAATCAAATGGTCAACAATAAGACAATCTAACGTATACCATATACATTCACGATGACAATACTAGGCTTTATTTCCTACCAGTAGTATATAAATTCACTTTTTCACAATACTAAGAAATATTATTCAACCATAAGATTTCATAACAAATGTAAAAGTTATCATGTGTAACCCAAAAAATAACCTTACCACCGCGACAAGCACAATGATAAGGCTATTGTGTCAGTTCCAGAACGAACGGACAGCAACAGTTTGGCGGCTAGTAACCGGTACCTCCACCTCTGGCATCCCTTGAATCTGTAACTCAACATGACCGACCGTTTGGCCCTTCTTCAGCGGCGCCTCTAGTCTGCCGGTAACCGACTGCCGGGTAGCAGCTGGAATAAATTTTGGCTTGGTAGTATGCCAATCCGCACCCTTTCTTACCCAGATCCACTGGGGCTTAGCTAACTGAAGACGAACATACCGTTGCTTCTTGGCATGAACCACCCGGGCCCGCTGAACCCGTTTTGGTAGATCCGTGATCTTGTTCAAAGCCACTGGTTGATAGTTGGCGGCTAATGCCTCGTAGAACTCTTTTTGCATCTTAGACTGATTATTCCAGTCGCCCTTAGTGTGCAGAGCCACTAAAATAACGCGGCGCCCGGCATAGGTTCCCGTCGTCACGATGCACTTACCGGCTGCATCCGTGTTCCCCGTCTTCAACCCATCGATCTCCCAATCTTTAGGAGCATATCCATTTTGGGGAAGAAGGGCATTGATGTTGACCATCTGGTACTGTTGACCAGCAGTAATATCAAAGTTAGCGAATTTCTTTTGGGTAATCTTCAGCGTCTCCGGATACTTGTCGATGACGTACTTTGAAACCAGTGCCAAGTCCTTGGCAGACATCTCATTTTCGGCATCCTTATCGACATTCTTGAGCCGGTGCACGCCCAGACTGCTATTAGGCAGACCGATCATATTATAAATTTTGGCATCTGTAACCCCGGCCTTCTTGGCCACTGCCTGCATCTTACGGTTAAAGGCGGCCGTACTGCCAGCATCAGCCAGCGCTAGTGCTTCAGTACTACCATCGGCTGATACGAGCATCATAGATTCAACTAACTGCCGAACAGAATACTGCTCGCCAGCATTCAACTGGACGTTCGAGAAATGCCAGTCGTTGGCTACCTTGGCCACTGCTGGAGTCACCTTAATCTTCTGATCCCAGCTAAGCTTATGTTCTTTAATATCTTGCTCAATCACCGCAAGGGTTAAGATCTTAGTCAGTGAGGCGATCGGGTAAATCTTATTAGCATTCTTTTGGTAAAGAACCTGTCCCGTCTGAGCATCGATTGCGTAGGCCGCACGGGCTTTCATATCGTAAAAGACGTTGTCACTGGCCTTAGCTTGGCTTGTGAAGCCCGCCAGGCTCAGATTCAATGCCAGAAACAATAGCAAATAGCGAATCAGCTTACTACCAAATTTTTTCATTAGATGTTCCTTCCTAATTATCTTCCTTCAATAGGATAGACTCTAAAATTGAATTATCAGTGAACTTTATAAAATATTCAAGCAAATTCTCAAACTATTGGTTAAATTCACCGCAAATATATTTTCTTTTCGCCATTTCACAAGTATGATTAATAAGGTATGCACATCATTAAAGAAGGGAGCCTGCATCATGCAGCGTGAACAACATGTCCATCGTCGACGACCACGGTGGATCTTAATTATTCTCCTCGTCTTGGTTGTTATCTTCGGTCTCCACCACTTTCTGTCAACTGGTGCCCGGCTTAAGGCCAATTGGAACAAGATTGTTTATACCTCAAGCGATAACGTGGCGATTGCTGTCTATTCGCCAAAGACACACCGCACCTATACGTCCACTAACGCGCCTAAGCATAAGTTCCATACCGCCAGTACCGTCAAGGTCAGCATTCTTGCCGGCCTACTGCTCAAACAACAGTCACCGCTGAGCAGCAACCAATTGTCACTTGCTAAACAAATGATTGAGCAAAGTGATAACGACGCTACCACCGAGCTCTTCAATGAGCTGGGGGGTCAGGAAGGATTGCAGGAGACGTTTAATAAGTTTGGGATGAAGGATTCGGTCGCCCATAAGAGTTGGGGCTTAACCACCACCACTCCCGCTGACCAGATTAAGCTTCTCAACAATATCTTCTACCAATCTAAACTGCTCAGCAGCCAGGAACGATCCACCATCCGTAACTTGATGAGTAACGTGGAATCAGACCAGGCCTGGGGGATTTCGGCAGGTAGTGATAACTTTGCCATTAAGAATGGTTGGCTTAGCTACGGTTCTGATGATTGGATTGTCAACAGTATTGGTTACATCAAGAACAATAACGGAACCAGCTATACTATTGCTGTCTACACCGATAAGAACAACAGCATGACCACCGGGCAACAAACCATCGAACAGTTAGCCCGCACCACCAAGTCAATCATGGAATAAGTCGGTAGTAGATTGTCGAAATGGTGTACGCTAGTAAGTAAGGGGTGACAGAATATGAATATTAAAGATAATTGGTTAAAACTCGCTGATGGTAACCAAATGCCGCAGGAAGGTTTTGGTCTCTATAAGGTTGATGGCCAGGAAACGATGAATAATGCCATCAAGACCGCCTACACGGCTGGGTACCGCCTGTTTGATACTGCCCAACTGTATGGCAACGAGGCGGAGGTCGGCACGGCCTTCAAGGACCTCCAGATTCCCCGAGACGAGATCTTTCTCACTACTAAGGTTGCTGAGGATAACCAAGGCTATGATCGGACCATCAAGTCAGTCAAGGAATCACTGAAGAAGCTCCAGACGGACTATGTCGATCTCCTGCTTGTCCACTGGCCAATCGAGCGGGCATTCTTTGAAACGTGGCGGGCATTTGAGGACCTGAAGAAGGCCGGCCTCGCCAAGTCCATCGGGGTCAGCAACTACCAGATGATCCACCTGCAATACCTGGCCACCAAGGCCCATGAAATGCCAGTGGTCGATCAGATTGAATTGCACCCATTGCTGACCCAGAAGCCACTGCTCAAGTTCAACCATGACCACCAGATCCTCACCCAGGCCTGGAGTCCCCTTGGGCGGGGCGCCGTGCTTGGTGAGGACGTCCTGAAAAAGATCGCCGCCGCTCACGGTAAGTCCACGGCCCAAATCATTTTACGTTGGCACCTCCAGAATGGAGTTTCCTTCATTCCGAAATCGGTCCACACTGCTCGTATTGAACAGAATGCGGCCATTTACGACTTCGAACTATCGGCCGACGAGATGCAACAGATCGATGCCCTTAATAACTACCAACGGACGGGACGAGAACCGGAACTAACATACGAATACGATCAACAATACTAATTAGTAGCTGCGCTCAATGATAAATCGGCGCAGCTTTTTTGTTCTCGTCATCGTTATTATTTTCACATTCATAGCCTGCTTCCAGAAATAACAAGCTTACATTGTGTTTTCATAAATCAGCGGTAGAATCACGATGAAAATGATTACAATTATCTTTGATAAACGTTTGACATTTTGACAGGGTAATAGTATATTATTCACGTAGCAAATGATAAGCGTTTATCATTTTGCAGTAATCTAAGAAGAAAGCAGAATTGATACTTATGAGTAACAAACATTCCATGATTACCAAACTAGCATTCTTGTCAGTATCGTTCATGGTCACCAGTGCCTATGCCATCCAGGGGTCACTTCCCCAGTTGAAGGCCGCCTTGGGGATTACTCAGACCCAATCCGAGTACCTGGTAACCACCCCATCATTTGCCGTTATGATCTTCGTGGTTCTCTCCCCACTCATCCAAGAGTGGTTCCACATCTCAGATAAGAAGATCATCATGGCCGGGGTAACGATCGTCGGCGTTGCTGGTCTGGTTCCCCTGTTCGTCGACAACTACATGACCATCCTGATCTCGCGGTTAGTCTTGGGAGCCGGCTATGGGCTTTACAATTCCCAAGCCATCTCAATGATCGCCGTCTGGTACGATGGTACGGAACGTGCCCAGATGCTCGGCTGGCGGGCCGCCGCCGAGCAGATCGGCCAAGCCACTACATTGACGATCGCCGGATTGATCTTGAGCTATGCCGGCTGGCACCAGTCCTTTATGGTATATGCCTTGGCCTTCGTTGTCTTAATCTTCTTCGCACTCCGGGTTCCTGATGATAGTCAAGCCCAGGATGATGAAGTTGATGAAGACAGCCTAGCTGAAGATCTCGGTGAGAATGAATCCAAGAAGATCACTAAGATCAGCCCTGTGGTTTACCTACTCGTTCTCTTTGCATTCCTGCTGGTTGTGGACTATGTTGGAATGGAGAACCGGTTCCCAGGTCTGGCCGTTACCATCAACGGCAGTCACTACACCGGTTCCTCGATGTTCTTGTCCTTGATGTTGATCGGGGCGACCCTGGGTGGAATCTGTTACGGGGCCATCCAGAAGCGGTTGGGCTTCGGAACCGTCTACCTGGGCTTAGGACTGATGGCTCTGTCCAACTTTCTGTTTGGCTTTGCCGGTCACAACTACTTTCTGATGGTTGTCGGCCTGCTGCTGATCGGGTTCCCACTGCAATTGGTTTCACCACTGATCTTCAACCTCTTGCCAGACCTGGCACCTGCGAACCGACAGCCACTGGTTACTTCCCTGTGTCTGATTGGGTTCAACTTCGGATCCTTCTTCTCCCCAACGATTGCCGAATGGACCAACCATTTAATGGGGCAACCGCTGTCCGGCATGGGGCTGGCAGCACCCTTCCCGGTCTACGGGGTGGGGTTGATCATCATCGCCCTGATCATTTTCTTTGCTACTCGTCGCAATGCTAAAAAAGCTAACTAATTATTTTGGAGGTCTTACACTATGCCAATTCAAAACAAAGCAATGTTAATCACCTATTCTGACTCTATGGCCAAGAACATCAAGGAAACCCATGAAGTTTTGAAGGAATACATCGGTGATGCTATCGGCGGTGTTCACTTACTGCCATTCTTCCCATCCACTGGTGACCGTGGTTTCGCACCATACCGTTACGACGTGGTTGATTCCGCCTTTGGTGACTGGGACGACGTTGAAGCCCTCGGTAAGGACTACTACCTGATGTTTGACTTCATGATCAACCACATCTCCAAGAAGTCCGTAATGTACCAAGACTTCAAGAAGAACCACGATGCTTCCAAGTACAGTGACTTCTTCATCCGTTGGGAAAAGTTCTGGGAAGCTGCTGGTAAGGGCCGTCCTACCCAAAAGGACATTGACATGATCTACAAGCGGAAGGACCGGGCTCCAGAACAAGAAATCGAATTTGACGACGGTACTAAGGAACACCTCTGGAACACCTTTGGCGAAGAACAAATCGACATCAACGTCAAGAGCAAGGTCGCTAACGAATTCTTCAAGCAAACCCTGACCAGCATGGTTAAGCACGGTGCTGACCTGATCCGGTTGGATGCCTTTGCCTATGCTGTTAAGAAGGCTGACACCAATGACTTCTTCGTTGAACCTGAAATCTGGGACCTGCTGGAAGAAGTTCGGAAGATCCTGGCCCCTTACAAAGCCGAAATCCTGCCAGAAATTCACGAACACTACACCATGCCACAAAAGATTTCTAAGCACGGCTACTTCATCTACGACTTCGTTCTGCCAATGACGACCCTCTACACCCTGTACTCTGGTAAGACTAACCGTCTGGCTAACTGGCTGAAGATGAGCCCAATGAAGCAGTTCACCACCCTGGACACCCACGATGGAATTGGGGTTGTTGACGCTAAGGACATCCTGTCTGACGATGAGATCGACTACACTTCCAAGGAACTCTACAAGGTCGGTGCTAACGTCAAGAAGAAGTACTCCAGTGCTGAATACCACAACTTGGACATCTACCAGATCAACACGACCTTCTACTCCGCTCTTGGTGACAACGACAAGGCCTACTTGATGGCCCGGGCATTCCAAATCTTCGCCCCTGGTATTCCAATGGTTTACTACGTTGGTCTGCTGGCTGGCTCAAACGACCTGGAACTCCTGGAAAAGACCAAGGAAGGTCGGAATATCAACCGTCACTACTACACCAAGGAAGAAGTTGCTAAGGAAGTTCAACGTCCAGTCGTTAAGAACCTCTTGGCCCTGCTCTCCTGGCGGAACAAGTTCCCAGCCTTTGACCTTGAAGGTTCCATCGATGTTCAGACCCCAACTGAAACCACGATCAAGATCACGCGGAAGGACAAGGATGGCGCTAACGTCGCAGTCTTAGACGCCGACGCTGCCAACAAGACCTTCAAGATTACCGCAAACGGCGAAACGGTAATGGAACAAAAGTAATGCCAACACAACCTTTCCATAAATGACAAGCACTTACAATCTCTCAATAAATTCACTTACAATCGCTTGTTAAATACGAAATACCGGTCAGAATCTGAAATGGTTCTGACCGGTATTTTTATTTTGTACTAATGTTTTTCAGCTATTCGCCGTCAACACAGAGCTTCTTGATGGCCTGAGCATAGATCTCCATTGCCTTGAACATGTCCGGCAGTGGCCACTGCTCATTGGCCTGGTGCATGTAGTCCGGCGTCGTTGGCAGCATTCCACCAAAGGCCACACAATTGTGCATCGTCCGGGCGAAGGTAGCCCCACCGGAAATCTGTGGCGTGGCATCGGTATCGCCCGTCTGTTCCTTGTAGACCGCCATCAGGGTCTGAATAAGCTTGCTGTCCTTTGGAACGTAGAGCGGGGCAACGTAGTCAAACGGTGCGTACTTAAGGTCGTATGGTGCAACGTTCTGATCGAGCTTCTTCAGCAGTTGATCCCGGTCAACCGTAACGGGGATCCGCAGGTCAATCTGCATCCGGGTTTCCTTCTCGTTAATCTCCAGGCTGGAGATGTTGAAAGTCAGATGGCCGGATTCATCCTCGACGTCACCAAGTACGTTGGTCCCAGTGGCGTCTTCCTTGAAGAGCTTACCGATGAAGTCCAGCGGCTTGAAGTCAAAGACATCATCTAAGGCGATGGCCAACCGCAGCACCGCGTTGGTACCTTCAGGAGCCAGCATGGCGTGGACGGACTTCCCCAGGACGGTGATGGAGTTGTCATCGCTGGTGTACTTGAAGCCGTGCTTATCGAGGGCAGCCTTGACCTCGTCCTGCTTTGGACCGTCATAAACGGCCTTATCAGGAACTGCGTTGAAGGCATTCTTGAGGCTGATGTTCAGCTTGTCCGTGCCCGGGCCAACCAGGTAGGCCTGCTCCAGTCCCTTTTCGGCATAGATCAATGGGAACTCGGCATCTGGTGAGATCCCACTGTCAATTGGCGCTTCCTTCTTGTTGTACTGGGCGATTCCCCGCCAGAGGATTTCTTCATCGGTCCCGTAGATGAAGCGGATCCGCTGGTTGAAGTGGTAGCCCGCATCCATCAAGGCCTTAACAGCAAACAGGGCAGCGATCCCGGGACCCTTATCGTCTTGAGAACCCCGGCCATAAACGGCGTTGTTGATGACCGTCCCCTTGAATGGGTCGTGTTCCCAGTTCTTGAGGTCACCAGCGGGAACCGTATCGAGGTGGCAAATTACCCCAAAGACTTTGTCACCCTCACCGACTTCAGCATATCCGTAGTAGCCGTCCGGATCTTCATAAGTCTTGAAACCCAGCTCATCACAGATCTTCATCATTTCGTCCAGGGCATTGCGGATCTTACGACCAAACGGTGCCCCGTCCTCAGCTGGTCCATTGTATGACGGTACCGAGATCAACCGTTCCAGGGTCTTAACAGCTTCTTGTTGTTCCTTCTCGTTTACTAATTGTGCCATAGATACTCATCCCTTTTACAATACGGCAGCAACACCTAAGAATACACAGGTAACAATAAACAGGTAGATCATCAACTTGAGCATCCACTTCCACCAAACACTGACGTTGACGTGGGCAATTGCCAAGGCCCCCATCACGATCCCAGAGGTTGGTGTGATCAGGTTAACCCAACCAGAGGCGGCTTGGTAAGCCGTGATGACCAGACTACCGGAGACGTGGGCAAAGTGACCCAGTGGGCCGATAATTCCCATCGTCGCCGCAGCCAGTCCAGAGGTTGATGGAATCAAGAATGACATTGGAATGTAGAAGATGTAGGTCAGGATGATGAAGACACTCTGGGAGAGCCCGTGCAGGCCCATTTCACCCCAGTGCAGGACAGTCCCGGTGATCATCCCGTTGTTCATAACAACTTGGATCCCACGAGCAACAGCCACGATGATGGCAACACTCAAGAAATCCGCCATCCCCTTCATGAAGGCATCCATGAATTCGCCTTCCTTCATGTGATAAACCCACATGATCAGAACAGACATAAAGAGGAACAGCATCGTGATTTCGTTGAAGTACCAGGTTCCCAGTGGTGCCATGTCATGACCCAAAAGGTTACCAAGGAACGGAATCCCGGTCAGCCACTTGGTAAAGCTATCGAAGAATGTCCAGTGACTGTTCAGGTTGGTCCATGGAATCAGACCAAGGATCATGATGACGAAGGTCAGACCGAAGAGCCAAATAACAGCCTTTTGCCGACCGGTCATCTGGTGGTCATCATTAGTCCGGGTCTTGATGGCAAACCGCTTCTCATCCTCGGCCCGTTGGTCATAAACCAATGACTTCGTTGGGTCTTTCTGGATGACAGAGGCATAGTGGTAGACGTAGATAATGCTGACGGCAGTTGTGATGATCAGCAGGAGTAACCGTGAGCCCAACCCGTCACCAGGAGAGATGTTCAAGGTCTGTGATGCAACACCAGTGGCAAATGGGTTAACAGTCGAGGCCAGGCACCCAACCTGGGTCCCAACCAGCGCGATGGCCACCGCAACCAGGGAGTCAAAACCGACCCCCATCATAACGGGAATCAACAGTGGGTAGAAGGCAATCGTTTCCTCACCCATCCCGTAGGTAGAACCACCAATGGCAAACAGGATCATCAGAATTGGAATCAGTTGCTTTTCCCGCCCCTTGTAACGGCGAACAATTGAACTGATCCCTTCGTTGAGAGCGTCGGTCTTGTTAACGACCCCCAAGAAGCCCCCAATAACCAAAATGAACAGGGAAACGGAGATCGCACCCTCCGTCTTCTTATCCCCGACCATCCCGATGACCGGTGCCATAAAGATATCCCAGATTCCCTGCGGCTTACTGGAAACCGCCTTGTAGGTCCCGGAAATGATGTTACCGGCCTTATCAGTCGCATAGGTCCCGGCTGGAATAATCCAGGTCAGGATAGCGATGATGACGATAATAATGAATAAAATCGTATAAGCAGACGGCATATGGAACCGGTGCTTTTTCTTAGTTTCTTGCAAATTCCTCACCCCAAATCAAAATAAAAGAGTCTACATACGATCAAAAAGTCGTAAAATACTTCACATTTTCATTGTAGCGTTAATTGTAAACGGCTTCAATATCAAATAGACAGATTGAACAATCTAATTCAATAGGCAGTAGATATAAATGTTATAATAACTCTGTTGATAGCAATTGATTTTTGAGAGGGGATTTTAGTATGACAATGAACCCAAATCAGGCGCAAGACGTTTGGAAGGATGCCGGTGAGCACGTCCAGTTCACCGTGTTGGAACTGAAGCGTGAAGACCAGGCTAAGGAACAGGCCGCCATCGAGGAATTCGTTGATCGCTACCAGGCCATCATCCGCTCGCTCCGTATTCGTGATAACAAGGGCAACTTGAAAGCCTCCCTAGGCTTCAGTAATGCTGCTTGGGATTACCTCTTCCCGAACGCTCCCAAGCCAAAGGAGCTGGAGACCTACCAAACAATCAGCGGTGACAAGTACTCCATGCCTGCTACCAAGGGTGACATCTTCCTCCACATTCGGGCCAATGACGAAGCCGTCGTCTACGAGATGATTTCACAGTGCATGCTCTTCTTAAAGGATTACACCACTGTCGTTGACGAGACCAAGGGCTTCCGTTACTTCGAAGGAAGGGCCATCATCGGCTTCATCGATGGGACCGAGGCACCACAAGTCGAGGACGCTGCTGAATATGCCATCGTTGGTGATGAAGACCCATTCTTTGAGAACGGTTCTTACGCCTTTGCCCAGAAGTGGCGGCACCACATGGATATCTGGAACAAGCTGACGACGGAAGATCAGGAAAAAGCGGTCGGCCGGAAGAAGTTCAGTGACCTGGAGCTATCTGAAAAGGAAAAGTTCAAGAACGCTCACAACGTTACTTCCCAGGCTAAGATCAACGGGGTGGAGCAAAAGATCGTCCGAATGAACGTACCATACTCTGATCCTGCTTCTGGCATCACTGGAACCTACTTCATCGGTTACTCCCGGCACTGGACCGTTACGAAGAAGATGCTGGAGAACATGGTTGAAAAGCATGACTACCTGCTCTCCTTCTCCGACATTCTGAGCGGCCAGCTCTTCTTCATCCCATCGCGTCCACTGCTCGACAAGATTGCTGACGGTGAACTGAGCAAGTAGTTGACAAGCTGCGAGCTGGCTTGCTATACTACGGACAATCAATTTATGGAGGGATCAACCATTGAAGTTCTAATTCTACACAAGTTAACGCATCGTTTGTTCACCAGCATGACAAAGGGTGCCCGGGTAGAATTAGATTTTAATCATTGATCGTAAGTTGTGGCGAATACTGTTGTTGTTTGCCCATTTTAAAGGTCTACCCGGGGTGGTAGGCCTTTTTTCATGTCCAAATACCGAAAGGAACGTGATTCTTAAATGGGAAACATCACTATCAAAAACCTTACCTTCGCCTATCCTGGGCAATCTCCCCTCTTCGACCACTGCCAACTCAGCATTGATGGCAGCTGGAAACTCGGCCTCCTGGGGCGCAACGGGCGAGGGAAGACAACTCTGATGAAGATTCTCCTCGGTCAACTTGAATTTCAGGGACAGGTGCAAAGTAACTTGCCATTCACCTACTTTCCCCAGCCAATCACTGATCCCGATACTCTCGCCTGGGAAGCCCTCAGCGATGACAATCCCCAACTAGAGCAGTGGCAAGTTGAACGGGAACTCCGGCTGATGGAGGTCGATCCGGTACTCCTCTGGCAGCCCTTCGCAACCCTGAGCGGCGGCGAACAGACCAAGCTCCTGCTGGCAGCCCTCTTCGCTCGGCCCGGAAGTTTTCCCCTACTGGACGAGCCTACCAACCACCTTGACCAGCGGGGACGGCGACAAGTTGCTGAATACCTGCAGAATAAACAACAGGGATTCATCATTACCAGTCATGATCAAAGCTTCCTTGATCAAGTCATCGACCATACTCTGGTAATTGAACGCCACCAACTGGTGCTAGAGCGGGGTAACTACTCCACCTACTTTGCCCAGAAAAAGCGGCGGGACCAACAGGCTGTCAGTCGGAACGAACAACTGCATGCCGATATTAAACGACTCCGGTCCGCTAAGCAGCAACGCCTCCAGTGGGCCCAACGCGCTGAACATGAGAAGCGAAACAATTCCCACGCCGACAAAGGCTTCATCGGGGCTAAGGCCGCCAAGATGATGAAAAAGTCGCTGACGATGACCCGGCGACTCGACCAGGTGGCCAGTGACAAGGAGGGGCTGCTCCAGGAGGTTGAAGATATTGTGCCCCTGACCCTCAACCAGCTTTCCAGCACGCATCCCACGTTGCTAGAACTGGATCGGGTGGGCTTAACGATCAGCGGACACCAACTGTTTGACAATCTTAGTTTCAAGGTCAATCCTCATGACTGTGTCCTGCTCACCGGAGACAACGGTAGTGGTAAGTCGAGCCTCATCAAGGCAATCACGGGCCAACCCGTTGACCAGGTCACCGGGGCCATCACTCTCGCCCACGGAACAAAGGTCAGCCTAGTCCGCCAACAATACGCCAACCAGCACGGCAGTCTCACCGCTTTCGCTCAGCACAACCACCTTCCCATTGACCAGTTGCTCAATATGCTGCGGAAGCTCGGGATGGAACGGGCCAGCTTCACCACCTCGATCAACCAGATGAGTATGGGCCAGCAAAAGAAGGTGGAACTTGCTCGGTCACTACTCACCCCTGCCCAGCTCTATATCTGGGACGAGCCGCTCAACTACCTCGACACGTACAACCAGGAGCAATTGATCCAACTGATCAAGCAGGAACACCCCACCATGTTGATTATCGAACACGACCAGCATTTTATTGACGAGGTAGCGACAAAACGCGTTACAATTTAAGGGAAATCTATCACAAAGAAGGCAAATAACATGTGGCAAAGACGGCCATTTGATGACCTATCAACAATGAAACTATTTGAAATCTATAAGCTCCGGGACGAGGTTTTCACCGTCGAGCAAAAACGGATCCATAACGATATTGACGACAACGACCTCAAGGCAATTCACGTCTATGATGAACTGGACGGGCAGATTGCCGCCTACGCCCGGGTCTTTTTGAAGCAGCCCGGCCTGGTAACCTTTGGCCGAGTCGTCACCGCGCCCAACTTTCGCGGTAAGGGCTTGGGGAATGAGCTTATCCACCAGATTATGGAGACCATCCGTGACTATTTCCCGGGAAATAAAATTGAGATTGACGCCCAGGTTCAGGTGGAGGGCTACTACCAGAAGTTCGGTTTTCACAGTGAGGGTGAACCCTACATTCATGTCTCGACGCCCCACATCAAGATGGTTCACGAAGCGCTTTAAAATAAAAAAGGCCAGCCACAGCCAGCGCCAAAAGTCAGCAATACTATTTCTTCATCTTGCGAATCAGAGCAATCACCTTTTTAATTGATTTTTTAACGTGTTTGTTAGGCACAATAAGAATGATCAGGAACCAGTGTCCCATGGGAGGCACCTCCCATCTTGCGCGGTTTAAGTGGGAGCTACCCACCCGGTGCGCAAGATTATTGTATCATAACAGTACTGTGTTATAATATAGTCATAAGAATGATTAGGTCGGTGTGCAAATTGGTACTGAGGTAGCTCCTCGGTCCGAGCCGGCGGGGCATCTGAAAAGATGTCCTTTTTCTTTTTTAAAGAGCGTACTGGAAGTCGCAATTAACTTCCGGCACGCTCCATTTTGCCTTATTCAATTACTTCAGCAAACCACTCCAGAAACAGCGGGAACCACCGACTCATGTGACGGTCGACCCGGTCACGGTTGACAATTCCCGTGTACTTGTTAGCCAGCGCAATCCCGTGGTTGCCAGTCCCAAATTCATGCAACTCAAACGGCACCCCATGCTGGGCCAGCATCATCGTATAGGCGTTGACGTGGTCCAGGTAAGGCGTCAGGCCATCATTGACTGATCCCCAGATAAAGGTCGCCGGGGTTTGGTCCGTCACCAGCTGGCTGACGTCCTCAGTCTTAACCCCCATCCGGTCATCAATAGTTGGCTTGATCACCGGGTAGCCCAGCGCTACAAACTTGGCCTTGGTTGCCGTCTGATTACTGTAGGCGGCCGCCAGCTGTCCCCCGGCTGAGAAGCCAATAACCCCTAATTGGTCAGGATTAACATCTAGCTCTGTGGCGTGGTCAACAATGTAGTCAAAGGCTTGGGCCACCGCTGTCTTAGCTGCTTGGTAGTCCCGGTGTTCCAACACTGGATAACGAACCACAAAGGCCTGGAAGGCATGGGTAGTAAAAGTGATAGCGACCCGTTCGGAATCACGTTCCTTGATCTGCTGGTAGCTCCCGCCCGGAACGATTACCACTGCCGGCAAGGCCACATCACTCGCACTGTGGTAGATGTCTAGTGACGAGTATGGCTGGTCCAGTTGCACGTTACTAATCTGCATTTTCTGATCCCCCTCATTAAAATCCTAACCATCATTTTACCCCCACCCCGCAGAAAATGCCGGCTGGAAAAGGGTTACATACTAAATTTTGCCAATTTACTCTTGTTTCTGTAGGGAACTCTGGTACAGTTAGACAGGTATTGTCACTTTTTGAGGGGGTAATGGAAAACAATGTCAATTATGAAAACTAAGTCATTTTGGCTGGCAACCATTATGACACTTATCTGTTCGGTTGCGGGGATCTTACTGGCTAAGCTACCCTATGTCAACCTGATCGGGGCCCTGGTCCTGGCGCTCCTGCTGGGGATCGCCATGCAACTGGCACCAGCGGGTCTGCGAACGGAAGCTAAAGCCGGGGTCGGGTTCATCTCTAACAAGTTTCTTCGTTTGGGGATCATCCTGCTCGGTTTCCGGTTGAACCTGGAGCAACTCGCTGACTCTGGGGTTAAGACAATCCTGGTAGCCATCGTGGCCGTCACAGGAACCATCATCTTGACTTACTACCTCAGCCGCAAGTTTGGGGCCAGTGCTGAACTGGCAATCCTCAGTGCCTGCGGTTGTGGGGTTTGCGGTGCAGCTGCTGTCATGGGGGTTTCGCCACAGCTAGAAACCACTGATGAGGAACGCAAGCGGGAAGATGAAGTTCTGGCCGTCGCCGTCGTCTGTGTGATGGGGACCGTCTTCACCCTGATTGAGATCGGGATCAAGCCGCTCCTCCACCTGACCGATCCACAGTTTGGGATCGTCGCCGGGGGCTCACTCCACGAAATCGCCCATGCCGTTGCGGCCGGGGGTGCGTTCGGCGAGAGTAGCCTGAGCAACGCCTTGATCATGAAGCTCTCTCGGGTGCTCCTGCTTGCACCAGTGGCCCTAATCGTCGGTTACTGGTACCAACACCGCTTAGTTGAGGAAAGCATCGAGGAACACACCGCAGCACCAAAGAAGTTACCAATTCCATGGTTCCTTGGGGGCTTCATTCTCACCAGTATTCTGGGAACCTTCCTGCCATTCTCAGCAGCTGCCCTGGATGTCCTGGTCCAAGCAGCTTACGTCTTCTTAGGAATGGCAATGGCGGCCCTTGGTCTGTCAGTTAACTTCCGGGTGATCTTCAAGCGTGGTGGCGCGGTCTTCGGTGCCGCTGCCATCAGTTCTACCTGCCTGTTGATCTTCATGATTATCATGAGTAAGTTATTCTTCTAAAGAAAAAGAAGCTGTGACTTAAGTCTATTATATAGATAAAAAGCCAGCAGCGCGGTACACAAATGGGCCTAAGTGTTCGGCTTCTCCGAACGCTTAGGCCCTATTTGTGCTCGCGGGGGTGTGAAGACGAAGTCGTAAACGACTTCTGTCACACTCCCTTTTTATTACTAAATTTTTTCCAGCGGAACCTTCTTCGTCGGTGCTGGGTATTCCCGATCAATCATCGCCAGTTCCTCGTCCGTCAGCTGGATATCCATCGCCGCAATGTTAGCCTTGACGTGGTCAACCGTCGCCGCCTTGGGCAGAGTTACCAGATTGTTGTTCCGGGTGATCCAGGCCAGCATGATCGGATAAGGTTCAGTGTTGTGGGCTTCTGCAATATCACGCAGGACCTTGGTCGGATGTAGATAATTCCAGCCCACCGCGTGGAATGGTGAGTAGCCCAGGAAGCCAATCTGGTGTTCTGCCTGCCATGGCAGGAGGTCGTACTCAACGCCCCGGCTGGTCAGGTTATAGAGGTCCTCATTGGCAAAGACCTGATCGCCATTTGGCACCTTGAGGAGTTCCTCCATATCCTTGACATCGAAGTTTGAAACACCCCAGTGCCGGATCAATCCCTCCTGTTTGAGCTGCTCCAGACCAGCTACTGCCTGGGTTAAATCGGCATTCCCCCGCCAGTGAAGCAGGTAGAGGTCCAGGTAGTCGGTTCCCAGTCGTTTCAGACTGCCTTCCAGGCTCCGCCGTTCCTGATCAGGAGTGGCATGACTCGGCAGAACCTTGGAAATCAAGAAAACCTTCTGGCGTTCAATGTCAGTCATCGCCCATTTGATCAATTCTTCGCTTCCCGGGTAACTTTCTGCTGTGTCGACCACGTTAATCCCGTGCTCCAAACCATAGTGAATGGCTTGAACCTCATCAATCGGGCGCCGACCAAGGTCTGCCCCGCCGATCCCAATCTGACTCAAGCGTTCACCATCAATTGTTAGATATTTCATGTTGATTACTTCCTTTGCCGAAAATGCCGTGCAACGATCATCTTTGTCGTGGTCCAGGGACCGCCCCACCAGCCATTGAAGCCGGTGTTAACCACCCGGATATCATCAAAGCCCAGGTTAGCCAGCATCTGCTGGTACTCGTCGACATGGGCAAAATCTACAATTGCCATGGTTCCGTCGGCCTTCAGAACCCGGGCCGCCTCCTGGACTGCCCGGTTACGTTTGATAGCTGGGCTGATGTTATGAAAAGCCAGGTCAACCAGGACATTGTCAAAGCTGCGGTCCGGAAAGTTCATATTAAAGACATCAGTATCCACCAATTGAACTCGATCAGCCACCTTGGCAGCATTAACCCGGGCCTGCACATCATGTTGGTCCTGACGCCAATCACCGGTTCCGGTTACTCTGGCTGGAGCCTGCAAGTTCTTAGCTAGCAGGAGCAGGTCGTTTAACCGGCCAGCACTGAGATCCAGTATCTGAGCGTGATCACTAAATTCCATCCGATCCACCAGCGCCTGCCAAATCTTTAGGTGGCCCTGGGTCATGGTATGAAGCAGGATCAGTGTCCAGGCCAGAAGCAGGATTAGCCAGATCAGGTTCCAGTACTGGTGACTAACGAGCGTCCCAATTAAACCGAATACAATCACAAAGAAGGCCACCGCCAAGATGGTCACAACATTAATTCCCCGTAGTTTCATTTTCTCTTCCCCTAATTAACAATATCGTTGAGTTTTTGGATATCTTTGAGTTGGCCGACCACCGTCACCTTGTCGTGGAGCTGAATAACGTCATTGGCTTGCGGCATCTGATTAACCTGGTCATCGTCGCTAACAATGATAATTACGTTGACGTGGTACTTGTTACGAAAGTCGAGCTCATCCAGGCTCCTCCCCGCAAACTTGGGGTTATCAATGCTGATCTCGGCCAGGGTCGTTTCCTTACTCAGAGTAACGTAGTCAACCACACTCGGGTTGAGCTGCTGGAAGATCAGCCGCTGGGCCAGGTCGTGCTCCGGCCGGACAACCCGGTCAGCACCGACCCGCTCCAGGACCCGGGCGTGGTTGGCATTCTCTGCCCGGCAAGTCACATCTTCAGCCCCGAGGTCCTTGGCAATCAGGGTTGCCATGATACTGACCTCGATATTCTGACCGATTGAAATATAAACGTGGTCGAAGCTCCCGATATCGAGTTCTCGCAGGGCATCCTCGTCCTGGGCATCTGCCACCACGGCCCGCATGACTGAGTTGGCCAGTTCATTGATCACGTCTTCGTTGATATCAATTGCCAGGACCTCTTGACCGGCACGGACGAGGGACTCACAGATAGAGGCCCCAAACTGCCCAATTCCGATTACGGCATAGCTTTCCTTTTTAGCCAATTAAAACACTCTCCTCTGGATAATGGTAACTCTTCGTCTTCGGTTGGGCGTTAAAAATCGAGAACATCACAGTGTAGATGCCGACCCGCCCGATAAACATCAGGAACATGATAATAAGCTGACCAATAAAGTTCAGTTGCGGAGTAATCCCCAATGAGATCCCAGTGGTACCGAACGCCGCCACGGCCTCAAAGGTCACATAGGTCAGGGAATCATGCTTAGGTAGAGCCTGCGTCTCAACCAGGAGCAGAATGGATACCAGCAGGATCACCAGGGCCACAAACATCAGGGTCAAGGCCCGGTAGATGTTCTCCTGGGTGAAGCGGCGGTGGGCAAACTCGGTGTCCTTCTGTCCCCGCAGCGTAGCAATACTCTGGATGGCCAGCAAACCGATCGTGGTGGTCTTAACCCCACCGGCCGTCGATCCTGGCGTTCCGCCAATGAACATCAGGATGATCGTAAAGCTCAGTCCTGCCGCACTTAGCTTATTGTACGGGAAGGCAATTAGCCCCGCTGTCCGCGGCGTCACCGCCATAAAAATTGTGTTCAACAGACGCTTAGGTGCCGACAGGGTCCCACTGAGCTGGGCTAGGTTATGTTCGGTCATCAGATAAACACAAAACGACAGGATGAGCAGGACTAGCCCCGTCCGCAGTGCCAATTGGGTATGTAGGGACAGATGGTGGTACTTGTGGTAGCCTAGGATATCTTTCCAAACCAGGAACCCAAAGGACCCCGCCTCAATCAGGACCATCAATACACAAAGCATGTACGGATCGTTAGCATAATTCTCCATGCTGTTGCCAAACAGGTCAAAGCCAGCATTACAGAAGGCCGAGATCGCATGGAAGATGCTGTACCAGATTCCACGTCTCAGTCCGTAACGCGGATAGAAGTCAAAGAAGAGGAAGATGGCCCCGATCAGCTGGATCAGGATTGACAGCCGAATGATCAGGTAGACCACGCTCAGTTGGGAAAGGTGGTCAAGATTCAGGGCCTCCTGGGTCAGTAGCCGGGTCGACATCCGCATCCGCCGGCGAATCATCAGCGACATCATAACGGCAAAGGTCATGAAGCCCAGACCGCCGACCTCCATCAAAACAGCGATCACAATCTGGCCAAAGGGAGTCCAATGTCCGGCAGTGCTTACCAGGGTCAAGCCCGTCACACAGGTCGCACTGGTCGACGTGAAAAAGGCCGTCATGAAGCTGGTATGAAGACCAGGCCGGGTCGCAAACGGCATCAACAGAAAAATGGTCCCCAGGATAATCATTATCAGGAAGCCAAATGTTAGAATTTTCGGGAACGAATACCTTCGTCCATTAATTTCAATCATAATTTCACCCACACTTCTTAGTCATCATCATTATAAGCGTTTTGATCCACAATTACTCCCCCTGGTTATAAATTGACACTTGAAAGCGCTTGCCCTACAATTAAATTGTGAGTTGTTGTGCCATGATAGAAAGGGGCAATACCTAATGTATTATTCTAACGGAAACTATGAAGCCTTTGCCCGGCCCCGTAAGCCAGCGGGGGCCGATAAGAAACACGCCTACATCGTTGGGGCGGGACTTGCCGGACTGTCCGCCGCGGTCTTTTTAGTCCGTGATGGCCAAGTGCCTGGTGACCAGATCCACATCTTCGAAGAACTGCCAATCGCTGGTGGTTCCCTCGATGGTCAGGATCGGCCAGACGTTGGTTTCGTAACCCGGGGTGGTCGGGAGATGGAAAACCACTTCGAGTGTATGTGGGACATGTACCGTTCCATCCCTTCTCTGGAGATTCCTGGTGCTTCCTACCTGGACGAATACTACTGGCTCGATAAGGACGACCCTAACAGTTCCAACTGCCGGTTAACTTACAACCGTGGTAACGAGGTCCCAACAGATGGCAAGTACCTTCTGTCAAAGAAGTCCATCAAGGAACTTACTAAGTTGGTACTGACCCCAGAAGACCAGCTTGGTGACAAGACAATTGGGGACTACTTCTCCGACGACTTCTTCGAGAGTAACTTCTGGGCGTACTGGTCCACCATGTTTGCCTTCGAGAAATGGCACTCCCTAGCTGAGATGCGGCGCTACATGATGCGGTTTATTCACCACATCGATGGTCTGCCAGACTTCACCGCCCTAAAGTTCAACAAGTACAACCAGTACGAATCCATGACGAAGCCCCTGCTGGCCTACCTCAAGGACCACGGTGTTCATTTCGAATATGATACTCAGGTAGAAAACGTCCTCGTCGACACCAAGGATGGGGAGAAGCACGCTAAGCGAATCGTCATGACCCAGAAAGGTGAACACAAGGAGATCAACCTGACTGATGACGACCTGGTCTTCGTCACCAACGGCTCCATTGTCGAGAGCTCCACGTACGGTAGCCACCATGAGGCCGCTAAGCCAACCCAGGCCCTCGGTGGTAGTTGGAAGCTTTGGGAAAATATTGCCAAGCAGTCACCAGCCTTTGGTCACCCTGACGTCTTCTGCAAGAACCTGCCGGAGCGGGCCTGGTTCATCTCAGCAACCGCCACGGTCAAGAATCCACAGGTCGAACCGTACATTGAACGGCTGACCAAGCGGGATCTCCACGACGGTAAGGTCAACACCGGTGGAATCATCACCGTTACCGACTCCAACTGGATGCTCTCCTGGACGATTCACCGTCAGCCCCACTTCAAGAACCAGAAGCCAAACGAAACAATCGTCTGGATCTACGGACTCTACTCCGATACTAAGGGGAACTACATCAAGAAGCGGATCGTTGATTGTACCGGTGAGGAGATTACCAAGGAATGGCTCTACCACCTCGGTGTACCAACCCCATTGATCGACAAACTGGCTGATGAATCCTCGATCAACACTGTTCCGGTTTACATGCCGTTTGTTACCTCCTACTTCATGCCACGGGTCAAGGGTGACCGGCCAGCGGTTGTACCAAAGGGTTCAGCTAACCTGGCCTTCATCGGTAACTTTGCCGAGTCCCCAAGCCGGGATACCGTCTTCACTACTGAGTACTCTGTCCGGACGGCCATGGAAGCTGTCTACACCCTGATGAACGTCGATCGTGGTGTACCAGAGGTCTTCAACTCCATCTACGACATCCGGGACTTGATGCGGGCAATGTACTACATGAATGACAAGAAGCCGCTCAAGGATATTGACCTCCCCATTCCGAAGATGGTTGAAAAACCACTCTTGAATAAGCTCCAGCATAACTGGATTGGACGGTTAATGAAGGAGCAACATTTACTGTAACGATAAAATAAAAAAAGATAACCTGCGCTTACCACAACACAGGTTATCTTTTTTATTTATCTGCACATTTTAGTACGAACCACGCTCGGTTGTTGATGTTAATTGGATAAAAAAGGATGTGCGGTTCGTTATAGTACTAAAAGGCAATTGTTCTTAAAAATAAGAGCAAATCATTCATTTACTAAAAGCATTATAATCGTTTAACAATGTGAAGTAAAGCACATGCCACGATTTATTTTTAATTTTTTCTTTACAATTTGGTTACAGGAGTGGGTACCTGCCGCAATTTTATGCATATTCAGCATTGTGAAGTATTGATCATTAATGATTTTATAAGTTAAATCAACAATTTTCACCATATAAAAAGCGAATCAGGTAAAAATCAACCTTTTTATTATTATGCAACCCACTGTGGTCCGCGTGTTCACCCATAATCCGGACCTCCTGGTAGGAACGAGCCCGGCTCGCCACCAGGTAACGCATCGAACGTGAGGAATTGTTCTCAACCCGGCCATCGGAATTACTACCATCCTGAAGGTCACCGAAGATATTAAGGACCCGAATGTGATGAGGGAAGCTGTCGTGAAGTGGCAGAAGCTCCCGGTACTCCTTGACCTGACGAGTTACCGGAAGGCCATCTGGAGACAGCTCTATCGAATTAGGCTGATCCCGCTTGCCCAGGGCGCCATTGAAAGCCCCACCGAGGGAGACCAGGCGATTCACCCGCGGCAGGTGCGGATTGTTGGCGTTATCCATGATGTAGCAAAGTATCAACAGAGGGCCACTGGAATGGCCGACAAAGTTAAACTGCTTGAAATGGTACTGCTGCTGAAGAGCAACCACCACCCGCTTCAACCAGGCCGCCGAAACGTGGTCATCGCGTTCGTGACTGTTTTCCAGGTTGACCTCGATAATCGGGTTATGGGGATGAGCTGGAAGTTGATGATTGAAAGTGAACTTACCTTGGGGCGAGACCGCCGCCAGGACAACATTATCCGGCGTCGTTATCCCGGCATCAATCAGTGTATGAACCATCTTGACCTCAGAGTGATAACTGCTGGGCATTCCGTGAACGAAAATAGTTGGCGTGTTATCAGCGACTGGCTTGGGTTTCTGGAGGGTTGACCAATTCTGCTGGATCGTTCCCACAACGGTGGCGCCCGCTACTAGTAAACAGCACAGGGCTGCCTTCAGTCTCCTACTCATTTTCATCACCCTGCCACCATGCTGGAATGTTAACCTTCACCAGCACTGGTGCCTCTCCAAGAATACAGAGTTCGGCCTGCCCAACCGGTAGCTGGGCCGTCTCCTGCTGCGTCAATCCGGTACCTGGTAGACTGACCACCTCTTCTTGATCTAGTAAGCGATGAACTAAGAGATCACCAAATTGAGACCGCAGCCGGGCAGGTAGGTCAAGGGGAGACTGGGTCGTCAGGATCATTTTCAGATCAAGCTTACGCCCCTCGCGAACCAGCTGGAAGATCCCGTTGTCAGCTAGTTCCTGTTCGTCCTTTGGTAGGTAGCGGTGAGCCTCGTCAATGATCACGTTAACTGGAAAGCCGGTATTATCACGCAGCCGCAAGCGTAAAACCTCCTTTAAGAGAAGGGAAAGAACCAGGCGTTGGCTTTTCTCATGATCCTTCAGAAGTGACAGATCGACCACCAGGGTCCGGTGCTGACTGCGCTGGTGAAGAAACATCTTAAGGATAAAGTTCAGCTCACTCTTCATCGTCCCCGCATGACTGTCCGTGTCGAAGAGGGTGCGGAAGGTCGGGCTAGCCAGCTGGTCGTGAATGGCCGTCAGGACTGGCCAGTGATGGTTAATTTCGGCGCGATCATACTCCTGCCCTAAGAGGGTATAGTTTGCGCGCTCGTCCGCAAAAGGTACCACAAATTCTTCGATTGTTTGGTCAAAAAGATCCTGGACAGAAAAGTCGCTCGCCCAGGCAGCCAGACCTTCTTCATCACGCTGGTGTTCAGCTAAAGAGCGGTTCAGTCGCCGATAAGTTCCCTGCTCATTCTTAATATTGTGCTGAATTTGGAGGTCAGTAACCGCCTGCTGGAGCTTGGTCCGCAGTGGCTGATCACCCCGGACTTGCAAGGCCATCAATAGCTGGTCAACCGTTAACTTTCCCGCCTCCAGGTAACAGTTATCCCCCAGTCGGTAGGTAATCGCATTGGGTAACTTAGCGTACTCACCGGTGGGATCAAAGATAATCGCCGTCTGATTCAACTGCTGAAGCTGGCCCAGTAATGACAATGTCGTGGTGGTCTTGCCACTGCCGGTTTGACCAACGATTAAGAGATGGTGACTAAACATAGCATTAACTAATCGATCACTCAACGACCGGTCTGTTAATGTCAGAAAGTCCAGTGCTTCCTGCATGATGATATCCTCCTTTTTTGTATTATCAATTTCCAAAGAAGAAAATAGACAGGGAGTGACCCTGCCTAAAAGACAACTAATAACTATTTTCCCTTCTTCTTCAGCATTGCTCGATACTCGGCCCGAGTCATATGAACATCTGTCGAAGAGCTTGCTACCGATTTCTGAGACGGCGCCGATTCCTGAGGAGCCTGACTCGCAGTGGACATTGCGTTTACTGCCTGGTTATCCACAGCTTTCGGTGGGATTACCTGGAAGCTATGATCAACATGCCTGGTGACATTAATTGGCTCATTTTCAGCCGCTTCAGCTTGGCTAGTGGCAGCACTGTTCTTTTCAGCAGGTTGGACAGCAGCTGTTGCTTCGACACCATTGATCTTTTCCAGTAGCCGTAATGTGCTCTTGGCGCGCTCATAGTTTCCCTGAACCACCGCCATTAACTGCCGATCGGGATCCGGTTCCTGTTCCATCTCTTCAAGCTGACCACGGGTGGTCTTAATAACCGATTTGATGGAAGCAATCGTATTTCTCATATTTTCATCCATTATCATAAACCTCTCAAATCGTAACTACCGATATTATAAAATATTTTTAGCCTTAAAACAAAAACCGGCAAGAGACAAGCCCTTACCGGTTTTCTATACCCCATCGCTAAATGGCAAATGGGTTTAATAGTCCGAACATAATTTTATAAATCTACTGGGTTACAATTCTAAATTAAGATTAATTAGAATTCACGCTTCTTGGAAGCAAGGCCAAGACCGAACATAGCGGCAGCGGCACCAAGGGCAACAACTGCAGCGCTGTTTTCGTTACCAGTTTGTGGCAGAGCGTTTTCACTTGCAGCGTTGTTAGCGTTGTTCTTAGTAGCAACTTCGTCAGCAGCAACAGTGTTGTTAGCAACACCATTAGGATCAGTAGTAGCTGCACCGTTGTTGCCGTTAACAACAGAACCACCGTTGTTTACAGTGTTACCACCGTTGTTAACATTACCGTTGTTGGTGTTGTTACCATTGTTAGTGTTGTTGTCAGTGGTGTTACCGTTGTTGGTGTTGTTATTATTGTTACCATTGTTGTTGCCGTTGTTGTTTTGGCTCCAGTCAATGTTCTTCAGCAAGTTTTGAGCTTGTTCAAGAAGTTGTGAAGCCTTGGCAGCGTTAGCAGCAGCTTCGTTAACAACCTTTTGGGCAGCTTCAACATTAGCTTGAGCGTCCTTAAGGTTTTGGTTAGCGTTCAGAACGTCTTGGTGAGCGTTCTCAACAGCTTCGTCAGCCTTAGTCAGAGCGTTTTCAGCATCGTCGTAAGCCTTAGTAGCTTCAGCAAGTTTTTGGTTAGCATCGTAAGCAGCCTTGTCAGCCTTAGTTTCAGCGTTCCGAGCTTCATCAAATGCAGCTTGAGCTTGGTTGAAGGCTTCTTGAGCATCAGCTAAAGTTTCGTCAGCTGTCCGTTGATCGTTGCGAGCTTGGTCAAACGCCTTTTGAGCATCTGCAACAGCAGCCTTAGCAGCAACTACGGCGTCAGCAGCCTTCTTGTAGTTGTTCCGTGCAACGATTACTTCGTGTTGAGCAGCCTTAAGGTTGTTTTGTGCATCAACTAATGCAGCACCAGCCTTGTTAGCAGCAGCTTGAGCGTCAAGGTATGCTTGGTGAGCAGCCTTAACATCAGCCAAGTTACGAGTAGCAGTAGTTACGTTGTTCTTAGCTTGGTCGGCAATGTCTTGAGCAGTCTTAACGTCGTTGTTAGCGTTGTTCAACTTGTTACCTGCTTCATCAACAGCCTTTTGGGCAGCCATGTATGCTTCTTGAGCAGCCTTAGCTTGTGCCAAACCTTGGTCAGCTTGAGTTTGGTTGTTAATAGCTTCATCAAGAACACCTTGAGCACCCTTAACATTGCTTTGAGCAGTCTTGTATTCATCACTATTTACATAGTCGTTGTATGCTTGACCTAAGCGATCTGCTTCTGCTTGAGCTGGAGCAACAGCGTCTTGAGCATTCTTGTATTCAGCGCTGTTCATGTAATCGTTGTATGCTTGACCAGCAGCATCAGCATCAGCAGTAGCATTAGTCAAAGCAGTTTGTGCATTAGCCGTAGCAGTTTGTGCTTCATGGTAAGCATTTCCAGCTGCTTGGTATGCATCCCAGTTAGCTTGAGTCTTGTTATTGTTCCAAACGTGGTAAGCGTTTTGGTAAGCAGTTAATGCATTTTGTTCTGCAGTCTTAGCATTGTCAAGAGCAGTTTGTGCAGCCATTTGTGCATCAGTCTTAGTGTCCCAAGCAGACTTCAGGTTGTTCAAGTGTTCAGTAGCCTTGTTAGCAGCAACTTGTGCATTGTTAAGGTGGCTAGCTGCACGGTCCCAAAGAGCCTTGATGTTGTCGGCATGTGCTTGCTTGTGTTCAGCGATAACTTGAGCATTGTGCAAAGCGGTTTGTGCCTTTTCTACTTCAGCAGCAGCGTTGTTAACGTTTTGTTGCCATTCATCAACAGAACCAGCCTTGTCAGCATCGCTCTTAGCTTGTGATTCAGCGTTAACAGCTTCATCGTAAGCCTTTTGGGCAGCTGCGGCGTTTTCCTTAGCAGTGTTCAGAGCAGCTTCAGCATTTTCAGCTTCTTTTTCTGCGTTAGCAACGTTTTGTTCTGCATCTTCTACTGAACCGGCGTCAAGTGCCTTCTTAGCAGCGTCAGTTTCAGCATTTTGTGCGTCGTCAAAAGCCTTTTGGGCATCAGCAACAGCTTGCTTTGCAGCGTTGTAGTTGTTGATAGCAGTAACGTTAGCATCATGAGCATCACTCAAAGCCTTGTTAGCGTTAGCCAAAGCAGTGTTAGCATCGTTCAGCTTTTGACCAGCAGCGTTTACAGCAGCTTCGGCGTCGTTAGCAGCCTTTTGTGCAGCTGCCAATGCAGCAGAAGCATCGTTGTACTTGCTACCAGCAGCGTTAGCCTTTTCTTGGGCAGCAATAGCAGCTGACTTAGCAACTTCAGCATTGCTCTTAGCTTCAGTGTAAGCTTGGGCAGCAACGTTAGCGTTGGAAGAAGCAGCGTCAGCAGCAACCTTAGCAGCACTGTATGCAGCAGAAGCACTAGCAACATTAGCAGAAGCACTAGCAACAGCAGCATTAGCATTGCTCAAGTTTTGAGAAGCAGTAGCAGTGTTGTCAGTGATGTCCTTAGCTTGGCTAGTCAGTTGGTTAGCTTCGGAAACAGCAGCCTTTGGTTCAGTGGTCGTGCTTGAAGCTGGAACTGGCTTTTCAGCGTCGCTCTTAACAGCAGCTGAGTTAGAAGCGATAGCACTGGAGTTAGCAGTGTTAGCACTTGCTACAGCTGAGTTAGCATCAGAAACAGCGTCTGAAGCAACAGCGGAACTAGCAGCAGAGCTAGTAGCGGATGAAGCAGATGATGATGCATCTGAAGTTGCGGATGATGATGCAGTGGAGTCACTAGTAGCGGATGAAGTAGCGTCACTAGTTACTTGTGCACTAGCTGGAGCTGCAGAAGTAGTAGCAGCAGAAGCAGTATTGTTAACGTTAGAAAGAGTCAGACCTGCTAATACAGCAGTGGTAGCAAGACCAGCGAAGACGATGTTCTTCTTAGCCTTGTACATCTTATAATGCATTGCATTATTCTTCATGGAAAGTTCCTCCTAAAAATAATAAACTAAATTTAGTAAATTAACCCAGAGATGTGATTATGTCCGATTAATTATGTCCGATAATAATAGCTCTCCCTAGATCACATTCATTATATGTGTTATTACCAAC
>CAMCCW010000008.1 GCA_945873395.1 uncultured Lactobacillus sp.
TGGCTTAGTCTAGTTCTCTAGATTCTCTTCATCCTTACCGATTGACAAAGAGCCATGCTTTTTAGTTTCTTAGTCCTATTTTCTTTTCAATCTTCTTTTGTGTCATAGGTTTCGTATCTGTTTCAGCTTCACTAATCATTTTATCCATGGCAACAGGGATTTCTTTCTTCCTTTTCTTAAACTGCTGGATCAAACTTTCCCCTTCAAATCCTTCACTGACTAAATCTTTAAGGATGTTTTCATCGAAGTCAAAGAAGGTGTCGTCGTTAACGAATTCATAGAAGATTCCCTTATCAGTTAATTTGGGCCGCAAAGTGACGCCAGCAGGGACATGAAACGATTTGGGAACTGTAACCATCACAGTATTTCCTTGCTTCCTTGTCTTTATTATATCCATCCATATCACCTCACAACTATTTTTTACATGCTCCCCAGTAATTAAACTAAGCATATATTTCGTTACGAATAAGCGCCTGTCACAGAAAATGTGGCAGGCGCTTTTGTGTTTTAACTTTATTTACGGTTAAACAGGGTATCAATGGACTGGTGGTTGTGGATCCGCACCATCGCTTCAGCCAGCAGATCGGCAACGGATAGCCGAACCAGCTTGCTGAAACACTTCTCCTCCGGCAGGTTGATCGTATCCGTAACGATCATCTTCTCCAGGCCGGAGTTTTCCAGGGTGTTGACCGCATCACCGGAAAGAACGGCGTGGGTAGCAATCCCGTAGATCTTCTTGGCGCCGAACTTCTCCAAAGCGGCTGCAGACAGCTTCATCCGGATACCAGTATCGACGATGTCATCAACCACGATCGCTGTCCGGTCCTTGACGTCCCCAATGACGTATTCCGGAACTTCTTGAGTGGTCCGCTCCCGAACTTCATCAACCCGGTTATCGACAATGGCAATTGGGGCCTTGATGTGTTCAGCGAACTTCCGGGCCAGGCTTACTCCCGCGTGGTCAGGTGAAACAACAACCACGTCATCACCAGTCAGGCCATTTTGTTCACAGTAACTGGCGAACAGACTGGTAGCCTGCAGGTGGTCCACTGGAATATCAAAGAATCCTTGAACCTGAGCAGCGTGCAGGTCGATCGTCACCAACCGGTCGATCTGGTCCATCTCCAGCAGGTTAGCGATCAGCTTAGCAGTGATTGGTTCCCGGCTCCGGGCCTTCCGATCCTGACGGGCATAGCCATAGTATGGCATTACCACGTTGATCTTTGCCGCACTAGCCCGACGGAGGGCATCAACCATGATCAGAAATTCCATCAGGTTGGTGTTAACTGGGTCAGAAACGGATTGAATTACGTAAACCTCGCAACCACGGACACTTTCGTCAATCGTGATCTTGATCTCTCCATCAGCGAAGTGGCTGATGGAAGCCTTGCTCAATGGCAGGCCAATCCGGTCAGCAATGCTCTCAGCCAATGGTCGGTTCGAGTTTAAGGCAAACAGGCGGACGTTCTCAGCGTTTTTAATCTGCGTCATGTTTTTTGCTCCTTTGTAAAGTCAATACAAAATCCACTTTCATTATCGCAACAAATGGAGGGGCAATCAAGTTAAATTTGCGTTACTAACAGTCATACGGCGTGATTCCTTCCATCCCGATCAATGGGTCGACCTCTTGTGAATCGATCATTGCGGCCGTCAGTACCGTGGACTCGGGAGCTGCAGACGATTGCTCAGCAGGTATAGCCGTCTCCGGAGCAGTAGAACTTTCCGGTGCCGTTGAAGCCGCATTCACTGCTGCTGATGTAGGCATCTGAGGCTCACCGGGTCGATCTAGCGGTGACTTCAATTGGTCGTGGCGTTGCCAAACCGTGGTCAAGCGCTGTAACAGCGACGTTTGCCGGTTCTCCCCGGTGTGCTGGGTAGCCATCACCATCGCGGCCGGTTCTCCAATCAGAACCAGCTTCTTGGCCGCCCGTGTAACCGCCGTGTAGACCAGGTTCCGTTGCAACATCCGACTGAACTGGCGGACCAGGGGCAGGAGGACCATCTTGAACTGACTCCCCTGCGACTTGTGGATCGAGATGCAATAGGCTAGACGGATCTGTGTCCATTCCTGGCGGCCGTAGTTAACCTCGTTGCCATCAAAGTCGATGGTGATGGTGTCGGTCCGCTTGCCGCCCTTCTTGGCCCCGGTCTCGACCGCCGTAATCCGGCCAATGTCACCGTTAAAGACATTATTTTCAGGACTATTGACGAGCTGGAGGACCTTATCCCCTACCCGGAAGATCTGGCCACGGAATTCGACCTCCTGTTTGTCCTTGGTCGGCGGGTTATAGACCTGCTGAGCCAGCTGGTTGAGGTTATCCACCCCGGCTTGACCACGGTACATCGGGGCTAGGATCTGAACATCGGCCGCAGTATAGCCATGCTTAGCCGACAGGTCGATGATCTGGTGAATGATATCCGGCACCTGAGCCGCGCCGCACTTAATGAAGGAGCGATCCGGCAACTTGTTGGTCAGGTCTGGCGGCAGGTGGCCTTCTTTGATCGCGTGGGCCAGCGGAATGATGGTTGAATCAGCCGACTGGCGGTGAATGTTAGTCAGTTCCACCCGGGGGATCTCTGGGAAGCTGAGCAGGTCATGGAAGACCTGGCCGGGACTGACTGAAGGCAGCTGGTCCTTATCACCGACCAGGACCACGTGCATCGAGGTTGGGATGGCCTGAACCAGGGTCTTGAAGAGAAGGGTGTCAACCATCGACATCTCATCGATGATCAGCAGCGCCCCCTTGATGTCGCGAGCATTCATATCAGTCGGTACTTCCCGCCCATTCAGGCCAAGCATCCGATGAATGGTGCTAGCGGGCAAGTCGGTAGCCTCGCTCATCCGCTTAGCCGCCCGGCCCGTTGGTGCGGCCAGCAGGACTGGAAAGGAATTGTCCTTATACTCGTCCAAGTCCAAAGAAATCTGATGAAGGCGCGCGAAGGCCTCCACAATTCCCTTGATGATCGTGGTCTTCCCCGTTCCGGGTCCCCCGGTTAGCAGCATTACCTTGTTATTGAGGGCCGTTTTGATTGCCCTCTCCTGGACCGGATCGTACTTGATCCCGGTCTGCACGCTGACCTTGCGCACGGTCTCGTCAACCGTCTCCTGGTCGAGCCGGTCCTTGGGAGCATTCATCAGCCGGTGCAGGTGGTCAGCAATCTGCCATTCCGCCTTGTAGAGGGCCGCAGGGTAAATCCGCTGGTCCTCGTAGTTGATGGCGTCCTTCTTTTCCAAAGATACGATCTGGTTTGAGATGGTCTGAATAGCAATCTGCCGTTGGCCCCCTTCGTTCAGCAGCTGGGCTGTCTTTTGGAGGAGGGGTCGGGTCGTGGTGTAGGTGTCACCAGTTTCCATGGTTAGGTCGTCGAGGCTTTGGAAGATCGCCGCGGTAATCCGCCGCGGGTCGTCCGGGGTAATCCCCAGGTGGTCGGCAACCTGATCGGCCCGTTTGAAGCTGATCCCGTCGATGTCCTGAACCAGCTTATACGGGTTCTCCCGGATCACGTGGAGGGTCTCGTCGCCATACTTGTCGAAGATAGCACTGCTGAGATTGCTACCAAAGCCCATGTCGTTCAGTCCGATGATGATCTGGTCCATCCCCTGACTAGCCTGAAGGTTATCAATGATTGATTGCTTGACCCCGTGACGCAGAGTAATGACATCCAGTACGTGCGGATCCTGGTTAATCTTAGCGATGGCATCCGTCCCCAGCGTGTCGACGATCTTCTCCGCCGTCTTTTTACCAACCCCACTGAACTGCTTGCCAGATAGGAAGTCGATCAGGCCCTCCCGGCTAGTCGGCCGATTGACGTGGTACGACTGAGCCTGAAACTGACGGCCATAACGGGGATGGTCGACCAGCTGGCCCTCGAAACGGTAGGTCTGGTCATCACTGAGGTCACCGAAGCTCCCAGTGACAGTGATCTCCGGCGCATCCCAGTCGAAATTTGCTTCCTCGACCGAGACGATCAGGACCTTATAAAAGGAGTCCGGACTCGTGAAGATCTCCGACTGAACTTGGCCAACAAAAAAAGACGGCTCCGTGGGCGTCTTAAATAAATCCATTTCAGCAGCCATTGAAGTCATCCTTTCCAAATGGTATTAATTATTTTTCCCCTGGGTTTCCTGCAGGGTCTTTTCAATGTCAGACAAGCGCTGTTCGCTCTTCTGGTAGTAGTTGAGGTCCAGCTGCTTGGCCTGGGCAAGGTAGTCCTTGTACGGCTCGCCAAGTACCATGGCCACGATTCCCCGGTTGAACTGGGTATCGGCTCGGCCAGGGTGCCGCTTCAGGATTGCATCATAGTATTCCTTGGCCTTGGAAAATTCACCGAGGGCCAGGAGAGAGTCACCGATCACCTGGTTGATGGCTGGGTCTTCCTTACGCAACTCGTGGGCGGTCAGGCCGTATGCTACCGCCTGCTTGTGCTGCCCCTTCTTCATGTAGCTCTGGGCCAGCATCAGGTATGAATCTGCCTTACGCTTGTCATCTTTGATCTTGTTGTAGAGTTCAATGGCGCGGTCGACCTTACCAACCTCGTAGTAGAGGTTCCCCAGCCCGTAATTCAACAGGTCCTGGGCTGACTGGTCACCCTTGGCCTCGAAGATCCCCAGGGCCTTCATGAACAGTTCTTCCGCTTGGGTATAATCATTTAGCCGGGTCAATAATGAACCCAGGTCGTAGTAGTTATTAACCTTGTCTGGGTGTTCATCAATTGCCTGGATCAGCTTGTGAACCAGCTTTTCTGTTTCCTTCTTCTTTTCTTCACGAAAATCTTTTTCTGCCATTATGTTCACCCCTTAAATTGTGTCCGTTGGATCAACTTTAGTCTTGTGCAGGTATGAAGTGTCATTCCATCGTTCGAGCTTGAAGTGCTCGGCATCATTGGTTTGCAGGATGGTGGTCGAGGTATTGCTCAACCCGCCACGATCCTTCAAATGCGCCATTGGGGTTCCCACCAGCGCATTGATGGTGGCGTTTAAAGCTGCCCCGTGGGAGACAACCACGATGTTCTTATCAGGATTGAGTCGACAAAATTCCTTGATAGCTGAGCCGACCCGCTCAATTACCTCCTGGAAGCTTTCACTCTCAATCAGCTTAGCGTCGTACTTATCGGGATGGTGACGGAAGTTATGCAATGGCTCTGGCCACTTAGCCTCAACGTCAGCGAAGTGCATCCCCTCCATCTTCCCCAGGTTGAATTCCCGAAGGCGACTATCAATCGTCAAGGGAATCGGCCGGTTGAGGTGCTCGATCAGCTTCTGGGCCGTCACCCGAGCCCGCTTCAGAGGACTGGCATAAACGTGCGCAATTGGCACATCAGCCAGGGACTTAGCGAGCATTTCAATCTCGTGGTAACTGCTATCCAATAGTGGTGAGTCACCATGGGCCCCCTGATAGCGAGATTCCAGATTCCATTGAGTTTTTCCATGACGGATTAGATAAACTTTTGTCATTACTTATCGCAGACCTTTTTGATTACTATTTTACCAAAAAATCAGGCGATTGTTCATCAGTACTTAAAAAAATAAATGAAGCCAGCCGCAACTGACTCCATTTACTTTACCTAATTAAACATATTGTAATTGACGCTCGTGGTTGTAGGCCCGGTCAATGATCGCACTACCGAGGCACTCTTCACCATCGTAGAAGACGACGGCCTGACCTGGCGTAATCGCGCGGGCAGGATCGTCGAATTCGACCGTGACCGTTTGGCCGTCCTCAGAGATGTGGGCAGTGACGCCAACATCCTTCTGACGGTAACGGAACTTGGCCGTGCAGTGGAAGTCCCGACCGTAGCGGCTGACAACGTCGTCAACCCAGTGAATGTCACTGGCTTCGAGGTGGGTTGCGTAGAGGTGCGGGTTGTGGTAGCCCTGACCGACGTAAAGAACGTTCTTATCGATGTCCTTGCCGATCACGAACCATGGCTCGTTACTCTCCTTGTTACCACCAAGGCCGAGACCACGCCGCTGACCGATCGTGTAGTACATCAGGCCCATGTGCTGACCGACAACCTTACCGTCGATTGTCTCCATGTTACCAGGCTGGGCAGGGATGTACTGGCTGAGGAACTCGCGGAAGTGACCGTCCTCACCGATGAAGCAGATACCGACAGAGTCCTTCTTGTCGGCAGTGGCAAGACCCGCCTCCTTGGCAATCTTCCGGATCTCTGGCTTGGTGTAGTTGGCCAGTGGGAAGAGGACCTTGTCCAGCTGGTGGTAGTCAAGCTGGCTCAGGAAGTAGGTCTGGTCCTTGTGCTGGTCGGCGGCCCGCATCAGGTGCATCCGGCCGTCCTCATCCCGCTTGAGGTCGGCGTAGTGACCAGTAGCCACGTAGTCCGCCCCGAGCTGGTTAGCGTACTCGATGAAGGCCTTGAACTTAATTTCCTTGTTGCAGATAACGTCCGGGTTCGGCGTCCGGCCCTTCTTGTACTCCGCGATGAAGTACTTGAAGACCCGGTCCCAGTATTCCTTCTCGAAGTTAACCGAGTAATAAGGAATCCCGATCTTAGCGGCAACCTTGGCTACGTCCTTGTAGTCCTCGGTAGCGGTACAAACCCCGTTTTCATCGGTGTCGTCCCAGTTCTTCATGAAGACCCCGACAACATCATAGCCCTGCCGCTTTAACAGCAGTGCAGTCACGGAGGAGTCCACCCCACCGCTCATACCAACAACAACACGTGTGTGACTGTGATCAGTCATCTTTACATCACCATCATTTCAAATAGATTCTGGAATAATCTACGATTGAAGGTCGCATGCATCCAGTATGAACCATTGTACCAAATGATCCTGGTCCCTGCACAGAATTAATTTTTCACTAGGACGTGGCGGTCAATCATTTCGTTCAAGATGTAATGGTACTGCTCAACGAACTCGGCCGCCCGCTTGTGCTTGAAGATGTTGACCTTCCGCATCCCGTTACCGGAGAGGGTCTCCATCTTGAAACCGTCGAGGTCGGCGTTGATCAGGATCCGGAGACGAGCAACCGGGTTGAAGGGGTTGTCAGTATCTAGGCTTCCCTTGTACTCGAAGTTCCCCCGCTTGGTCTGCTCGAAGCCGAGGTCCAGCAGAGCATACTTCTTGATGTCATCACTGATGGTGTAGGTATCGGAATCGCCAGGGATCTGAACCTGTTTCGTAAATTCCATTACTCTTCCCCCTCATCATGCTTAATCTGCTTGAGCTTGTCGACCGTCTGGATGATGGTGGCGATCAGCTTGTCGATGTCTTCCTCCGTGTTCACCTTACCAAAGCTGATCCGGATGGACTCGCTGATCCGTGGGCTGTCTGCACCATACATTGCGGTCAGCACGTGGGAAGGTTCGATGCTCCCCGCCGTGCAAGCTGAACCACCAGAAACGGCAATTCCAGCCAGGTCCAGGTCGGTCTGCATGACATAGGTGGAAATCCCCTTGAACCAGAGATTCAGGACGTGGTTCAGGCCATCTGGCTCAATCTTACCGTTAACCTCGAAGTCTACATCATGATCGCGCAGAGCTTTGACGATCTTCTGCTTGAAGTGGTAGTAGCGTTCACGCAGCTTCTGCTTCTCTTCTGGGGAGTCCAATTCCACTGCCTTGGCGAAGGCCGCGATTGCAGGAACATTCTCAGTACCAGCCCGCCGCTTGGTCTCCTGGTCACCACCCTTGATGAAGCTTGGGAAGCTGATCCCATCGCGCCGGTACAGGAAACCAATCATCTTCGGACCATTGAGCTTGTGGGCGGACGTTGACATCATGTCGATGTGGTCGCGCTTGACGTCAATTGGCAGGAGGCCATAGGTTTGGACCGCGTCAGTGTGGAACCAGGCTTGGTGGTCCTTTAAGATCTCACCGATCTCGTGGATTGGCATCCGGCTGCCGACCTCATTGTTCCCCATCATGATCGTAACCAGGATCGTGTCGTCCCGCAGTGCCTTCTTGAAATCGTCCAGGGAGATCTCACCGTACTCGTTTACGGGTAGGTAGGTGACCTCAAAGCCGTGTTCTTCCAGGAAGTGGAGCGGCTTTAAAACGGCCTCGTGCTCAATGGCCGTCGTGATGATGTGCTTACCAAGGTTTTGCCGAGTGAGGGCCGTTTGAATAATTGCCGTGTTGTCACTTTCGGTGCCCCCACTGGTGAAGATGATTTCGTTGTCGTCGGCATTGATGCTCTGGGCGATCAGGTGCCGGCTATTTTCCATCACCAGTTTAGAATGGCGCCCGTAGGAATACCCGGTAGAAGCATTCCCCCAGGACTCCTTCATCTCCTTGTTCATCGTGTCGAGGACTTCCGGTGCCATCGGGGTGGTAGCGGCATTGTCCAAATAGATTTCACTCATTTTAATAATTCATCCTTTCAATTACTTGTTCAGGTCGGCAAACAGTTGCAATAACATGTTTGCGGACCGTTTACCGGCATCAATGATGAACTCATCAAAGCTGACGCCGGCATCCTCATCCCCAGTATCCGACATTGCCCGGACAACCACGTATGGGACGTCATGGTCGGTCGCTACTTGACCCACCGCGGCCCCTTCCATTTCACTGGAGAGGGCTTCTGGGAAGTAGTGCAGGATCTTATCGATAGCATCCTTGCTAGCAATGAACTGGTCACCGGAGACAATCAGGCCCCGCTTGACGTTCAGACCAGTCTGTTCACCAGCTTTTTCAAGGGCCTTTCCCCACTTTTCAGAAGCCTTGAAACGTGGCTTCTTGCCTGGCAGCTGACCGTAAACATAGTCAAAGGCCCGAGCGTCAACGTCGTGGTAGGCCGTCTCACTGGAGATCACCACGTCCCCAACGTGCAGGCCTTGGCCGATTCCACCAGCGGAACCAGAATTGATGACCACGTCAACGTTGAAGTCGGTGATCAGGTGTTCCGTGGTGATGCCGGCCTCAACCTTCCCAATTCCAGATTCGACCAGAACCACATCCTGGTTGCTGATCTTTCCTTGGAGGTAGTCCTTCCCCCCAATCGTCTCCACCTGCTTGTCTGATAGCCGGGCAGTTAATTCCTTGATTTCTTCCGGCATTGCACAAATAATTCCAAATTTCATTTTTTCATTCTCCTTAATTATCCAACGTAAAAGAGGATTAAATACACGATGATGATTGCGACAACGAGGACCACGATGGCAATGTTTAACCGCCGCTTCAGCCGACTAACCTTCTCCTCCTGGTCCTGGCTAGCCCGTTCATCCGCAAAGGTCCGCCGGTGCAACTCAGCATCCTCAGGCTCAGGATTTAATTGGTCATCCTGGTCTGGTTCCGGGCGCCGCCGCTGCTTTTCCTGCTGCTGGCGGTACTGCTGACGGGAAAGGAAGGGCTCGTCTGCTGACCGGTCGTCTTGCGGGGCCGTCGGTTGGTTATTCATGGTCCTTCATTCCTCGCCAGTAGTAGATTGCCATGATCGTCTTGGCGTCTTCAATCTCACCGCGGTCGATCATCGCCAGGGCCTCGTCCAGGGTAACCGTCCGCAGGGCCAACTGTTCATCCTGGTCTTGGGGTAGCTCATGATCAACTCGTTGCAGGCCCCGAGCCAGGTAGAGGGTCATGTACTCATCCATGCAGCCGACTGAGGTGTAGAAGGAGGAAATCTTTTCCAGGTCCGTGGCCTGGTAGCGAGTTTCCTCGTTCAACTCCCGTTTGGCGGCGTGAACTGCGCTGGCATCGTCTCGCTGGTCAAGCTTGCCGGCTGGGATCTCCAGGGTGGTCTTGGCGATTGGCGCGCGCCACTGCTTCTCCAGGATCATCTTGTTGTCCGCCGTCAGCGCCAGGATCGCGATGGCTGGTGCATGGTGGACGATCTCACGCTGGGCGATGTTGCCCTGAGGCGTCTTGACCTGCTGTACCTCAACGTCGATTAGGTGGCCATGAAAGACGGTCTTACTTTCAATTGGTTTTTCTTCAAAATCCATTATTCTGCCTCCTTACGCAAGATGCGCACGTGCGCCGCCTGGGGGCCCTTCTTTCCCTGGACAATGACCAGGGAAACCCGTTGTCCTGGGCGCAGAATCCGGCGGTGAGTGCCTTCAATTCCACTATAGTGAACGAAAATTTCACCCTCGTGGGGAACCGTGATAAATCCCCAGCCCTTTTGCTCATCGAAACTCTTTACTTTGCCTTCAAGCATTTTTTCACCTACTAATTATTAAAAATGGGGCTGCAACTTAAGTCTGTTATATAGATCAAAAGTCAACAGCGCGGTACACAAATGGCCTCAAACATTCGGGAGACCCGAAAGCTTGAGGCCTATTTGTGCTCGCGGGGGCTCAAAGACGAAGTCGTAAACGACTTCTGTCTCGCTCCCATTTTACACCGCTCATAAATAATTGTCATGAATCGGCAATTGGCGGCTGAATTTTTGACGTTTTTTTACTTTTCTAAGCCTTCCTCGACGGTTTCAGGGAAGTTGTCCCGAACGATCTTAGCACACCGCGCACAGAGAGTTGGGTATGCATCGTCGCTGCCAACATCTTCCTTGACCATCCGGCAACGAGCACAGGTCTCGCCGGCCGCTGGGCTAACCTTAACCGCTACCCCATCGTTGAACTTGTCAGCATCTTCAGGAGCCTCATCCAATGGGTGAACGTGCAGGGCAGATACACCGAGCAGGAGGGCCACGTTAGCATTCAGGCTGTCCAAAAGGTCCTTCTGGTGGTCGTTGACGTAGAGGTCGACCTGGGCTTCAAGGGACTTCCCGATCATCTTAGCGTTCCGGGCCTCTTCCAGACTCTTCAGAACGTGGGAACGAACTTCCATGAAGTCGCTCCACTTTGCCAGGAGGTCATCCTCGTTATCGAAAGTCTCAACATCTGGAATCTCAGTCAATTGAACGAAGTCTTCCGGTTCATCCATGTATTCCCAAACTTCTTCGGTGGTGTGAGGAAGAATTGGGGTCAGGAGCTTAACCAGGGTTACCAAGATCTGGTAGAAGACCGTCTGCATGGACCGGCGAACATGGGAGTCAGCTGGTTCAATGTAGAGGACATCCTTAGCCACGTTCATGTAGAAGGCGGACAGGTCGTTGTTGACAAAGTTGATCAACAGCTTGTAGGCATCCAGGAAGTCGTACTGGTCGAAGTCATCCCGCATCTTCTTCAAGAAGTGGTTCAACTTAACCAGCATGTACTGGTCAACAGCCTCCAGCTTCTCGTAGGAAACCGTGTCTTCAGCTGGCTTGAAGTCCGTGGTGTTGGCCAGCAGGAAACGGAAGGTGTTCCGCAGCTTCCGGTAGGCTTCGGAGATCTGTTGGAAAGTCCCCATTGATACCCGGACATCGGCAGAAGTATCGGCACTCATTACCCAGAGCCGGATGATTTCGGCCCCCATCTGCTTGATGACCTTTTCAGGATCGATGACGTTCCCCATCGACTTACTCATCTTCTTACCCTTCTTATCCAGGGTAAATCCTTGGGAGATGATGCTCTTGTATGGAGCGTGGCCGGAGCAAACGACACTGGTGATCAGACTAGAATTGAACCAGCCACGGTACTGGTCGGAACCTTCCAGGTACATGTCGGCTGGGTAGGTCAGGTAGTCCCGCTCAGCTAAGACACCCTGGTGAGAGGAACCGGAGTCGAACCAAACATCCATGATGTCGGTTTCCTTGGTGAACTTCCCGTGTGGTGAGTGCTCATTCGTGTAGCCTTCTGGCAGGAGGTCCTTGGCATCACGGTCAAACCAAACGTTGGAGCCGTACTTAGCAAAGAGGTCGGCAACGTGGTTGATCGTCTCTTCTTCCATGATTGGGGTGCCATCTTCGGCATAGAAGATTGGCAATGGTACACCCCAGACCCGCTGCCGGGAGATAACCCAGTCGCCACGGTCCTTGATCATGTTGCGCAGCCGAACCTTCCCCCATGCTGGGTGGTACTCAACGTCTTCCAAGGCGTCGAGGATGTCTTGCCGCATCTTTTCGATGGAAACGAACCATTGGTCAGTGGCCCGGAAGATAATCGGCTTCTTGGTCCGCCAGTCAAATGGGTAGGAGTGCTTGAGCGGCTCTTCTAACAGGAGAGCGTTGTTATCTTCCAGCTTTTGCAGGGAGATGTCGTCGGCCTTCTGGTAGAAGACGCCATCGAAGTCCGCACCGTTGTCCTTGGTCAGGACACCTTGGTCGTTGATTGGAGCAAAGATTGGCAGGTCGTACTTCTTACCGAAGTTGTAGTCATCGTCACCATAACCAGGGGCGGTGTGAACCAGACCAGTACCGGTATCAGCAGTAACGTAGTCGGCATTCCCAACCAGCAGTTCCCGGTCGATGTATGGGTGCTGGGTGGTCATCCCTTCCATGTCCGCACCGGAAAGGTGGTCAACGACTTCGTAATCGTCCCAGCCCAGCTTCTCCGCCAGGTTAGCCAGCAATTCAGTGCCGACAACGTATTGACGGTCGTCACCAGCCGGCTTAACAACGGAGTAGTCAAACTTCGGGTTAACGGCCACCGCTTCAGAAGCGGGGATCGTCCATGGGGTCGTCGTCCAAACTACCAGGTAGGTGTTGTTGTCTAAACGACCCTTGCCGTCCTTGATCTGTTCAACAAAGAAGGCTGTCTTGGCAACCACATCATGGTATTCAACTTCGGCTTCCGCCAGGGCAGATTCGGATGACCATGACCAGTAAACTGGCTTCTTAGCCTGGTAGAGCAGACCCTTCTTGGCGAATTCGCCGAAGACCCGGATCTGGGCCGCCTCGAATTCCTTGTCCAGGGTCAGGTAAGGGTGATCCCATTCACCACTGACTCCTAAGCGCTTGAAGTCCTTCCGTTGCTTGTCCACTTGCTCCAGAGCGTACTTCCGGCAGAGGTCCCGGAACTCGGAGGTAGACATCTTCTTCCGGTCGTAACCGGACTTGGTCAGTTGGTGCTCGATTGGCAGACCGTGAGTATCCCAACCAGGAACGTATGGTGCCCGGTAACCGGTCATGGACTTGTAACGAATGATGAAGTCCTTGGAAATCTTGTTCATGGCGTGGCCAATGTGAATGTTCCCGTTGGCGTATGGAGGGCCATCATGGAGAACAAAAGTTGGTTTGCCCTCATTTAACTTTTGCCGTAATTGATAAACCTTATTTTCTTCCCAAAGCTTTTCACGTTGGGCCTCAGTAACCGGCAGCTTCCCGCGCATTGGGAACTTGGTCCGGCCGATGTTCAGTGTGTCTTTCACACGCATCGCAATTACCCCTTTCTGTTATGCAAATTGGTCGCCTTAATAAAAAAAGCCCCATCCCAATTGGGACGAAGCTAAACGTGGTACCACCCAGATTCAAGGTCAAAATTGACCTCCTCAAGTCATTGGGTAACGGTAATGAACCGAACGAGGCTACTGCCTTCACCTCGTTACTCGGAGATGATCAGCCATCGCAGTTAAGTGCCAATCTTTCACCACCCATTGGCTCGCTGAACTTAAACATTGCGATTGCAATTCTCCTCAACGTTTTTTATTGAAGCGCCTTGGATTCAAACACCAACCTAGTTATTAGCTGAACTATCATCGTCCGGGAAGACAACCACTGTCTGCCCGGCGTCCGTTGTGGCTGTATTACCATCGGCTACTGGCGTCTGGACATCCGTATCAGTAGCCTCAACAGCAGGTTGGTCAGCTCCCATTTCACTGGTAGTTTCGGCGGCATTTGAACTAGTTGTTGATGATTCTACACTGTCGTCGGAATGCTTGTCAAGCGATGCTCCCAAGATCTTCTGAATTTCATCATACTTATCCGTACTGTCGGTGGCAAGCAGCTTGTCCCATTCATCACTCTTAACGACTTCGAGTTGTGATTCAAGCATTACCTGGAGGCGCTGCCGGAAGATCCGGGTCTGCTTCTTCAGATCATTGGTTTCCGTCGTCAGCTTGCGAGTATCCTCTGCACTCGTCTCGATGACTTGGTTAGACTTTTCATTGGCCTCAGAAACGATGTCAGTTGCTTGCTTCTGGGCTTCACGGATCATGATGTCCGCTTCACGCTTAGCATTCGTCTTCACCTTGTCAGCAGCTTCTTGGGCAACCAGGATAGACTTGTTCAGGGAATCCTTCAATTCGGTAAAGTACTTCAACTTTTCCTCATCCGCCTTGACAGTTTCCTGCAGGGCATTATTCTTCTCGGTTAATTCCTGCACCGTCTGTGAAACCTCTTGAATAAAGGACTTTACTTCATCCTGATTGTATCCCCGCATCTTAGTCGAAAAATCCTGATTGTTGATTTGATCAATTGTTAACCCCATTTTATTTCCTCCAAATTCAAATTATGCTCGAACAATGGACATACTGATCCTGTCCTTTTGTTTTCTCGTCTTGCCACCGATCTCGTCAATCCGTAACCTTCCTGCGTGCCGAACCGATAAGAGATCATGTTCAACAATTGGGTAGTCTGGCCGGTCTACCACTTCCCAATTCAACCGAACCAGTCCCCGCTCGATCAGTTGCTTGGCTCGGTTGCGGGAATAATTAAAGCCAGCCGCCACGATGGCATCAAGGCGGCATGAGGAGACGGTCGTCGTTAGCTGCTCCCAATCCTCTAACGGGGTAAGAGCTGCTGCTAGGTCGCTTGGCAACCACTTCACCTTGACCTTACCGACGTGCTGGACCTCCCGCCGCAAGAACTGGGCCATCTCCTTGGTCACTATTACCTGCCAGCGTTGACCATCGGTAATGATGTCACCGAATGATTCGCGGGTAAGTCCCTCGCCAATCAGAGTTCCCATAATCTGCCGGTGATGAAGCTCAGCAAACTTGGTCGGATAGTCAATGGTCAAAAGCTGCAGGTCAAAGTCAGCCGCGGTGGGCTGATAATAGGTCGGGTAGAAGAGCAAGCGCTGCATCTCCGCAGCCGGCCAACCTCCCTCACTTGCAACCTTGATCTCATCATTGCGGTTGGCAATGGTCTGCGCAATATAGCGCTGGCGCGGGTTCAAGAAGGAGGTCAGAACGGGCCGGTACTGTCCCGCTGCGGTCGCTACCCAGTCGTTAACTTGATCAATCAGTGGTGCCTCTTCCGGGCGAAAATGTTGCTTAATGTTTTCATTATCCACGATTACAATTACCTACTAAATCAGATGTGCCAAAAAGGTCAGCCCGTCTTGCACCAGGTACAAGACGATGATCGCTACTACGGGTGAAAAGCTGATCCCGCCCAGTGGTGGAATGAAGTCGAACCAGTGCATGTAGGGCTCAACCAGGCGATTAATGATCTCGCCTAGACGGGTCCCCTGTGAAATCGGGAACCATGACAACAAGCACCATACCACGATTAACAGAATATAGGCGTTAATCAACCAGTTCAGGCACCAGATTAAATATGCAAACATAAATCCGCTCCTTAATTTGGTAAGTTCCCGTTATCCATCTTCATACCGTCAGACAGGTTCCCGGAAACCTCGTAGTTCTTTGGTGTACACAAGAAGATCTCCTTGCCAATCCGCTTGATGCCACCATCAATCGCAAAGGTGGCTCCATTTAAGAAGTCGACAACCCGCTTGGCGTTCTTATCATCCATCTGTGTGAAATTAACGATCACCGCTTGACCCTTGAGTAACTGGGTCGCAATCTGGCGAACGTCGGCATACAGTCGTGGCTCATACAGAGCAATCTGGCTAGTTCGTTTTTCTTGCTTAGCCTGTTGGATAGAGACAACATTATTACGCCGCCCTGGTTGTTGAACTGATGTTTCACCATCGTAGTATTCGTCTTGGGCAACATCATCATCGCCAAACAAACTCTTAAAAAGATTCGATGCCATCTTAGTTCCCTCCTTTAATCCACAGAATATACTAAAACGGGTGCAATTAAATCGCCCCCGTTAAGCTTATTTACGCCGGTTCTTAAAGAAAGGTGGGGTCGACAGGTTGTCGTCATCACTATCATCAGAACTAGCGGTATCATCATTGAAAACGTTGAATTCTGGCTTAGAAACGTGAGAAAAGTCGTTATTAGCCGTTGAGTTCTCCGGTTGCGGTGTCGTATTGCCGGCGGTTGGGTCACTCCAGTTGTCGAATGGGTCCTTAGCCTTGACTGGTTCCGTTGGCTGAGTCTGGGCCGCACTTTGTGGAGCATCACTCTGGACCATATTTACCCGTGGTTGAGATTGCGGTTGACTATTGTTAGCTGCCTTCTTCTTGTCAATTCCCGTGGCAATTACAGTTACCCGAACCTCATCACCCATCTTTTCGTTCAGGGACATACCAAAGGCAATATCGACATCAGTTCCGGCAGCCTGACGGATTACGTCAGAAGCTTCTTGGGCTTCAAACATAGACAGGTCCTTACCACCGGTAATATCCATCAACACGTGCTGAGCACCGTTGATAGAAACTTCCAACAGTGGTGATGAGATGGCCTTCTTGGTAGCTTCAGTGGCCCGATTCTCGCCAGTGGAATTACCAACACCCATCAGGGCAGCCCCTTGGTTGGACATCAAGGTCTTGATGTCGGCAAAGTCAAGGTTGATGTACCCTGGGGTAACGATCAGGTCTGAAATCCCTTGTACACCTTGACGCAGGACATTGTCGGCTTCCTTGAAGGCTTCCATCATCGGCGTCTTCTTATCGATCATTTCCAGTAACCGGTTGTTAGCAACAATGATCAAGGTATCAACGTTGGACTTGAGTTCCTCAAGACCCTCCGTGGCAAACTTGGCCCGCCGTGGTCCTTCAAAGGAGAATGGCCGGGTAACAACCCCCACGGTCAGAGCGCCGCTGTCTTTAGCAATCTTGGCAATTACTGGAGCAGCACCAGTCCCAGTACCACCACCCATTCCGGCAGTGATGAAGACCATGTCAGCTCCTTCCAGGGCCTTTTGAATCTGTTCTTCACTTTCCTGAGCGGCCTTGTCACCGACTTCTGGATTGGAGCCGGCACCGAGTCCCTTGGTCAACTTAGGGCCTAATTGAATTTTGGTTTGCGCTTTTGAAGCGTTCAGGGCCTGCAGGTCGGTATTAGCAACAATGAAGTCAACCCCCTGGACCTTTTCGTTGATCATCCGGTTAACGGCATTACCGCCACCGCCGCCGACACCAATTACCTTAATTTTTGCACCAGCAAATTCATTTTCCATTGTGTTTGTTTCGTTGTCCATACAGCTGTTCCTCCGTGAAAATTAATCGAATAAGTTGTTAAACATACTCTTAAAGCGATTGCCAAGTGAGTGACTCTTATTCTTTTTTGCGCGGGTTGGCTTCTTTTCTGCCGCCCGTTGTTCGTTATGGTTGGTTGTTTCGCGCCGTGCAGGAGCACTCGTCCACTGCTCTTGGCGAGGTTGTTGCGCTGGCCGTGATGTTGCCTTCGTCTCATGAGGACTGCTAATCAAGTCCGTCTGCCGCAAAGTTTGCTTAATCAGACGGTCGACATCGCTCAACTGACTCTCGTACATTGTTAAAGCTAAAGCCAATGAGTACCGTGGGTAACGAACTCCCATCTGGTCAGACTGGTAAACACTGACGCTTTCCTTAAAGTACTGTTGAGCCAATTGTACAATTCCTGGCATGGAGGCTCCACCACCAACTAAGACCACCCCACCGGGTAGCCGCAGTGCGTGAATAGCTTGCAGACGCTGACGACTCCGCTGGAAGATCTGCCGAACCCGTGCTTCAATGATCTCGGCAAGGTACTCTTCAGAGAACTGTTGTGGCGTGTTTTCACCGACAACCGGAACATCAATCTGCGCGTCCGGCTTAGTCAGTGATGCCATTGCGTAACCATGATCAAGTTTCAGCTGCTCGGCATTCCGCAGCGAAGTATTAAGGACCGTTGAGATGTCCTTAGTAACATATTGGCCACCTTCGGGATCAACAAAAGTGTACTTGAGCTGGTGATCATGGATGATGCTGGTTGTCGTCTGACCACCACCAAGATCAATCATCACCGTTCCGAAGTCCTGTTCACCATCGTTGAGGAGCGTAAAGCCGGTGGCAATCGGTGCAATTACAAAATCGCGAATACCATATCCAGCCTGCTGAATGGCCTTCTTTGTATTGTGAATAATAGTTTTAGGACCAGTATAGAGTGTCCCCTTCATCTCAAGACGCACACCAACCATTCCACGAGGATCCTTGATACCATCAAAGCCATCCACCGTAAACTCGGTTGGGATTAAATCGAGAACCGCCATCTCTGGCGAAATACTCTGGGTCAAAGTCTCCTTTGCGACATCGATCACATCTCGATCGGTAATCTCTCGTGACTGTCCTTGTGACGCGATCGTGATCGAACCGTGTACCCGCTGCATTTGCAAGTAGTTTGCCGGTAGTCCCACGACGACATTCTTAATATCGATATTAGACTTTTCCTCGGCCTGCTTAATAGCTTGAGAAACTGCACGAGCGGTCTTATCAATATCAACAATCACGCCACGATTCAGACCTGCAGAAGGTACAACGCCAACGCCGATAACCTTCAATTGCCCCTTTACATTTTCACAGACCATTGCCTTGATCGAGGTGGTTCCAATATCTAATCCAACATAAACCTCTGAATTATCCATTTGGTCGGAACCCTCCTAAAACTATTATCCGAAATTATTTTTTTCGTAATTTAATATTGACCTAATAAAGATTTTACCACAGTTAAACCCACGCTCAAATGGATTATCACAAGCTTTTTCAAAATTTATCACTTGTCCTTTGAGCCGTAATCATAAGAAAAGGCCCCAACTTGCAGGTCAACCACACCATTTTTCTTCATATTGGCCGCAATGCCAGGATAGTAGGCCATCTTCTCACCAACGGTCTCTTTGTTGGCCAAGACGGTGTTACCATCGCGCATGTACAAAATGATTCGGTCGGGCATCTGCTTGGTCGGTTGGTAGACGACCGCCGAAATACCGGCACGGATGGCTGGCTTCAGCTTTCCAATCTGCCGGGCCACCAGCTCTAGGTCAGCCCGGTGACCACTAAATTGTCGGTAGTCGATTCCCGTACTCTTCATGGTCGTTTTTTGCAGGTGGCCATCCCCTAAAACGGCGTATTCCTGATTACCGAGCTTCGCCGTCCCAACCAATGGATTCTCCTTCACCGTGATCTTCATACTCTGCGGGCCAGTAATTTTAATTTTAGCACTGGCAATCCGTGGTTGGGTAACCCGCGCTTCTTTACAAAGCCGCTGGCGGTTGAAGTAGACTCCCCAGATAAAGCGACCCGGATAGACCTTGACCGCCCGCTCGATACTCTCCGTCGACAGCTCCTTGTTGCCAGCGACGTCAACAGAGTGAAGTTTGCTCAACGGCGAGATAATATACAGCATCAGGAGCAAGATAAGGCCAAACAACATGACCAGCTTGAATACTCGTTCCCCGTTCTTACGGTAATGGTGGTGCCGTAAGCGGGGCAGTTTCTTGCCGATCGGTCGTTTGACCTGCTTTTGCTGTGCCTTTTCGTGGGCTTGACGGCTTCTTTCTTCCAGCTCCGCCAATCTTTTGGCATAACGCTGGTGTTCAGAGACATAGTGATCCCTTGTCATCTTCAGCCGTCCTCCTTACTTCCTAGTGGTGTTCATCAATTGCGGTATGCAGAACCTTAATCAGGCGATCCGCCGCATCAGGCCGCCCCATCTTCTTGGATGCCGCCGACATCTTGGCCCGCAGGTCATCATTTTCCATAATCCGATCAGCCTGCAGTAGCAGTGACTTGGCATCCAACTTATCCTCGGTAATCATAGCAGCGGCGTTGTTCTTAACCAGGGCCTGAGCATTCTTCACCTGGTGGTTAGCTGTAACGTACGGACTTGGGATCAGGATGGTTGGCACACCCAGTGCGGTAACCTCAGCAATCGTCGTGGCCCCTGCCCGGGAAACCAAGGCTGCCACTCGTGGCATCTTGGCAGGCATGTCCTTGATGTACGGAACAACCTTGACGTTGTCACCAATCTTGGTGTTGGCCAGCTGTTCCTTGACGTGGTCGTACCGCTTCTGTCCAGTAGCGAAGATCACTTGGTATGGACGCTTATTGAATTCAGGAATAGCATCCACAACCGCTTGGTTAATCTTCGGTGCCCCCTGACTGCCCCCGAAGATCATCAAAGTTGGCACATCGTCTTTCAGTTGGTAACTAGTCCAGGAGAAATCACTGTTGGCCTGGGCTGCCACCTGCTGAGCCCGGGGGTTCCCGACCATGGTTACCTTGTCAGCTGGGAATTGGTCCTGAGCCGCCTCAAAGGCAATCGCGATCTGGTCAACGTAACGGCTGAGGAACTTGTTGGTGACTCCAACCACACTGTTTTGTTCATGGATCACCGTTGGCACATGGTGCTTAGCTGCAGCGTACAGAACTGCCCCGCTGACGTAACCACCGGTCCCTAAGACGACATCGGGCTTGAAATCTTTGATAATCTTCTTGGCGTGGTGGACAGAATGCAGGAATAAGTAGATGGTCTTAAGGTTATCGAGGGAAAGGGACCGCTTGAAGCCCTGCATGTGCATGGTTTCGAGCTTGATGCCCGCATCCGGAACAATCTTATTTTCGAGCCCGCGAGTAGTTCCTACGTATAGAACCTCTGTGTCAGGCTCAACCTGTTTCAAACGTTCAATCAGGGCCAGCGCTGGGTAGATATGACCACCAGTGCCCCCACCAGATACAAGTAACCGCATTGTTTTACTGCTCCTTTTGATTCGTTAACTTCTCAACTGCTTCGATAAATTTGTCCCCACGTACCTCAAAGTTTGGGAATTGATCCCAGCTGGCATTGGCTGGTGACAGGAGGATCACGTCACCGGGTTCACTGACCTTCCAGGCTTCTGGAACCGCCGTGACTGCATTCTCACTCTCTAGAATAGTTGGAATTCCAGCCTGAACCGCGGCGTCCTTCATCTTGTCCTTGCATTGCCCAAAGACGATGATAGCCTTGACGTGCTTCTTGAAGTACGGCACTAACCGTTCAAAAGTGTAGCCCCGATCGAGTCCCCCGGCGAGGAGGATCACTGGCCGGTCAAATCCTTGGAGGGCAACCTCAGTGGCTTCAATATCAGTCGACTTGGAGTCGTTGTAGAAGCGCCGGCCCTCGTAGTCCATGACATATTGAAGACGGTGACGAACCCCACCAAAGGTCGTCAGAACACTGATGATGTCCTCATTGGAAACGCCACTCAGCTTAGCAGCCGCAATGGCCGCCAGGGCGTTTTCAACATTTTGGGGACCGATCAGGCGGATATCGCTGGCCTTCATGATCTTTTCACCCCGCCAGCAGATCATGCCATCTTCTTCGTAGGCCCCTTCATGGCTCTTATTGAGCCGGGAGAAAGGAACAATGGTAGCCTGGGAACGCTGGGCAATCTCTTGCCATTCTTCACGGTCCCAATTCATGATCAGGAAATCATCCTTGGTCTGGTTACGGGTAATGTTGAGTTTGGCATTGATGTAGTTTTCCCGCGTCTTATGGTAATCCAGGTGGTTAGAGAAGATGTTAGTAATGATAGCAATGTGGGGGTGAATCGTTGGGCAGCCAAGCAGCTGGAAACTAGACAGTTCAGTAACCAGGGTGTCATCTGGTCCCAAGTCCTCGGCGACTTTACTAAAGGATACCCCGATGTTCCCCGCATATTTAACATTATGGGTAGAACTCTTAGCGAGCATCAGCTGGGTCAGGGTCGTAGTCGTGGTCTTCCCGTTACTCCCGGTAACACTGACCAGGTGGCCTTCGAAGATCTCCCAACCGAGTTCAGCTTCTGTGATGATTGGGGTCTTCTTAGCCACAAACTTAGCCACCAGCGGATTATCGTAAGGAATCCCCGGGTTCTTGACAACCACGTCGAAGCCCTCGTCCGCCAGACTCAGCGGGTTAGAACCGGTGATAACCTTAATACCGTCCTTTTCGAGGTCTTTAACGACCTGTGGATCTTTCGGCGTCTTCATATCATTGGCCGTCACTGTTGCTCCCAGTTTAACAAGGAGGTGGGCAGCATTAAGTCCACTGATCCCAAAACCGATTACGAGAACCTTCTTACCTTGATACTTACTAATCTTCTTCATTGGATGTTTCCCTCTCTCAATCTGAAATTAACCTGCAATCAAAATCCAACTAACGGCGATAATGGCACCGATCAAACCAACAATCCAGAAGACGATATCGATCTTCCATTCGCTCCAGCCACTCAGTTCGAAGTGGTGGTGGATTGGAGTCATCTTGAAGATCCGCTTCCCAGTCAGCTTAAATGATGCTACTTGCATCATGACGCTGGCCGTCTCGCAGACGTACACGATCCCGATCACCAGCAGTGACCATTCGTGGTGCAGCAGCAGTGAAACCGCCGCTAGTGAAGCACCGATAGCCAGGGATCCCATGTCCCCCATGAAGATCTTAGCGGGCTTATGGTTGTAAGGGAAGAAACCGATCATGGTCCCAATCATAGCCAGACAGAACAGGGCAATCTCAGGATAACCAGGTTGATTGAGGTTAACCAGGGCGATAATCAGGTAAGCAATAAATGAAATAATCGACAGCCCACTAACCAGACCATCGAGTCCATCCGTCAAGTTAACCGCGTTGGAAAAACCGACGATCCAGAAGATGATAAACAGACCGTACCACCAACCAACAGAGGTAGTACCAAAGCCCATCTGGAAGCCTTCGTGTTGATAGATGACCGTGAAGATCATCGCGGCAACAACCTGGCAAAGAGCCTTTTGCCAGGCCTTAAATCCTTCGTTCTGGTGGTGAAAAATCTTAATACTGTCGTCCCACATCCCGATCAAGCCATAGACAACCAGGATGAAGAGTAGGGCCCACAGGGTGTTCGAGATTAATCCCCGCCAAGCGGCTACCCAGAGAATGGTGATCACTGCTGAAATGATGAACAACAGCCCCCCCATCGTTGGGGTCCCGGCTTTTTTAGCGTGCCAGGTTGGCCCTTCCTTACGAATCTGTTGCCCTTCCTTCTTAGATCGGAAATAGCGAATTAACGATGGCATCAGTAGAAAGGTAATCAGGAACGCACTGACTACCGTTAGAATAGCTGTCAAAAAGTTCATAGTGTCCTCCAATTAGTTTTTAGATTTATATTTAACAACCAATGTTTGGTTCTTGTTGATCGTGGTATTGGCCTTGATGCTCTGTGAGTCAACGTAGCCGTTGCCCTGCTCGCTGAGCTGCAGGTGCAATAGTTGCGCCAGTTCATTAACATCGGCAGAACTCCACCCGGTCAGGTCCGGCATCTGAACACGTCCACCAGTGTACAAGATGATCCGTTGGTTTGCCAGTACCTGTTGACCAGCCGGAATGGACTGCTGCTTAACCTTCTTACCACTCCCGACCGTCACAGCCTGCAGGTGGTGGCTACCTAGCGTGTTTCCGGCATCCTGACTGGTTTGTCCGACCAGTGATGGCACCTTAACCATACTGTGCGTGGCATTCTTCGTCGCACTCTGGCGATTAAGCAACACCTTCATCGTCGGGTTGAAGACCTCCGCGATCTGATCAGCCGGCTGCGGATTGACGTTCTGCGGCTGCCGCAAGGTGATATAGATGATATACCGTGGGTTCTTGGCCGGCGCCATCCCCACCATGGAGTACAGGTAGTTAGTGTCGCCGTTACTGTAACCATTGGCACCACCGATCTGGGCAGTCCCGGTCTTAGCAGCGATCCGATGACCCTTGATCTGGTAAGACTTACCGAGGCCTTTTTGGTCGTAAACGACTCCCTGCATCAGATCTAGAACCTTATGCGCCGTCTGGGATTTAATCGGGTGTCCCACAACCTGAGGCTTATACCGTTTTACCACCTTGCCGTTACTGTTGGTGATCTTGGAAACAAAGTATGGGTGCATCATCTTACCGTGGTTGGCCACTGCTGTAAAGGCCTGCATCATTTGCATCACGTTGACCGTGATCCCCTGACCAAAGGCCGTGTTCGCCTGCTCAAGGATTCCCTTAAATTGGGTAAAGCCGGTGACCTCATTTCCCATTCCGGCCACATTGACCCGCTTCAGGAGGCCAAAGCGTTTGATGTACTTATACCAGGTATCGGCCCCCATGTTCTGTTCCAGGTGGGCAAAACCGACGTTACTTGATAGGTCAAAGGCATCTTTATAGGTGATGACTCCCCAACCACCGGATGACCAGTCGGAAATCTTACCGCCACCCATCGACCAGGTCCCAGAATTAAAGGTCCCATTCGGGTCAAAGTGGCCAGAATCGATGGCAGCACTCAGAGCGAGAACCTTCATCGTTGAACCAGGTTCGTAGGCGTCTTGAACCAGCATGTTCCGCCAGACCGGGTTCTTCTTAGAACGCAACGTTGCCCGTTGGGTCGCTGCAATAATCTTCCCAGTTTTGGCCTCCATCACTACCGCCGTCATTGAGTTGGCGCGGGAGTGTTCATAGACCTTATTGACCTTTCCTTCCAGCAGGTGTTGGGTCTGCGGATCCAAGGTGGTCTGGATATCGTCACCATTGACCGCCTTCTTCGTGGTCGTCTTGGAATTGGCCAATTGATAACCATAGACATCCTGCTTATCCTGCCGAATACCGTTAACCCCCGTCAGCTGCTTGTTGAAGTAGCTTTCCAGACCGAGCTGGCCAACCAGGGTGGTTCCTCCCGGTGCCTTCGGATCCTGCTTGGGATTAGCAACCCCCACCAGTTGGGAGGCAAACTCGCCCTCCGGATACTGTCGGGCCGGCGTTGCAATAAAGTTAATCCCCGGCAAGTGGTGGCTCTTAATCTTCTGCATCGTTGCAACGGAGAGCCCGCTACCGGCTGAACCAAACTCAACCTGATAGGTCTGGCGGTTTGTGGTCAGCGTCTTCTTAATCTTGGCTGGTGACATATTAATGTAGCGTGACAGTACTTTCGCCGTCTTTTCCTTATCAGTTACATAGAGCGGCTTCCCGCTGTTTGACCGTTGGTTGTGGTCCACAATCGCATAGAGGGTGTACTTGCTCGTATCGCTAGCCAGTGGGTTGTGCTGGGCATCATAGATGGTTCCCCGGCGGGCCTGGATCACCTGGCGCTGCGTATAGATTTGCTCCGCCTTAGACTGTAGGTTGACGTGTTGAACATCCTTATTAATTGCAATATACGCAAAACGAACGATAAACAAGGCAAACAATGCAACCGTGATCATGAACAACCATTTACCGAATGTCCCACGGTTTTCATTATTTAGCTTGTTTTTCGTTCGTCGTGGCATCTTATCCATTATTTATTAACGTTCCTTACATTCGAAATTTTATCAGACAAGCCATACTTGTGGGCTGCCGCCTTGAGGTTCGATTGACCTGTCAATTCAGCAATTTCCTGGTGAGTACTTGTATTAGCATTCTTCACCCGCGTGATCTGGTTCTGTAGATCTTGCAGGCGGTGCTGGCGACTATTCATCGTCACCTTAGTTGATAATAAAGTAATGACAAAAAAAAGGGTCACAATACTACCGACAAGCATCAATGAGCGTTCGAATGGTGACCACGCCACCTTAGATACACTGACCGGCCGCACTTGTTGAGCCTGTTGCGGCGCCTCTTGCTCATTAGATAGTTCTCGTGCAGTATTTGAAACCACTTTAATCACTCTTTCCTTTATTTAATCTTTTCAATAACTCGCAATTTTGCGCTGTGTGCTCGGTGATTATTGGCTAATTCGTGAGCACTAGGAAGAATTGGCTTCTTATTTACTAGTTTGAAATGCGGCTCCATACCGGCGGGAATCACCGGAAGGCCTTGTGGGAGATCGGCACTCAATGACGTCTTCTCCCGAAACATCGTCTTGACCAGGCGATCTTCAAGCGATTGGAAAGTAATCACACTGATGCGCCCATGAACGTTTAACAGGTCCAGGGCCTGCTCAAGGGACTCTTCCAAAGCGCCCAGTTCATCATTAACGGCGATACGAATAGCCTGAAAACTCTTCTTCGCCGGGTGACCACCATGTCGCCGGGCCGCTGCTGGAATGGCCTCCTTGATGACATCCACCAGCTCAAAGGTGGTCCGAATCGGCTGGTGTTGCCGCCGCTGCTCGATCTTACGGGCAATCTGCTTGGCAAAACGCTCCTCACCATAACGGTAAAGGATCTTGACCAGGCGCTCGTAAGGCCATTCATTGACCACTTCCATCGCTGATAGCGACTGCTCCTGGTTCATCCGCATGTCCAATGGAGCGTCGTGCTGGTAGCTAAAGCCGCGGGCACCATCATCAAATTGGGGTGAAGAAACTCCCAAATCATACACGATACCGTCGATTCCGGTCACCCCACGCGCATTTAGGGCAGCTTTGAGGTGGCGGAAATTATCCTCTACCAGGGTCAACTTACCCGCTGCCAATGCTGAGGCCAGGTGCTGCTTGTTATAGTCGATGGCGGTCTTGTCCTGGTCAAACGAATAAAGGTGGCCGGTGGTCAATTGCTTGAGGATTTCACCAGAATGACCACCACCACCAAGGGTTGCATCAACATAAGTACCAGCTGGCTGCAGATTTAATCCTGCTACGGCCTCGTGTAGTAAAACCGTTACGTGCTTAAATTCTGCCATCAACTCGCGCTCCTTTTAAAAATCAATATTCAAGTCCTCAGCAATCTCATCAAAGTTGTCCGCAGTATCAGCGTTGTAGTCGTCCCAACGATCGCGGTCCCAAATCTCAAGGCGATTGGAAACCCCAACCACCACGCACTTCTTGCTCAGGTGAGCATACTGGCAGAGGGGGGCAGGAAGATTGATCCGGCCCTGCTTGTCAAGGGTACAGACGGTTGCTGCGGAGTACAGAAAACGAACAAACGCCCGGGCATCGCGCTTGGTCAACGGCAAGGCCTTTAGCTTTTGCTCTAAAAGTTGCCATTCACTCATTGGGTAGCCAAAAAGACACCCGTCCAAACCGCGGGTGACCACGAACTGACTGCCCAACTGATCACGAAACTTTGCTGGGATGATTAGCCGTTGTTTGGTGTCAAGCGTGTGCTGATATTCACCCATCAACAAGCCGGTCATCCCCTTTAACCACTTTATAGGACAAGTCTACCACAATCCCCCACTTCTCACCACGATATTTCAAAATTTTATTATATTAAAAAAACGACGAAAATTGTCCAATTTCCGTCGAATTATTAAATAGATATTAATTATTAATTTATCAAATCAATGGTAGTCTACCACTAAATAGCGAAGCAATGAACACTACCCCTGCGTAAATCAGCGACCAGTTCCAGAAAACAGGCCAGTAGCGCCGGTAGATGAACTCGTGGTTGTGAACCAGCTGGATAAAGATCAGACCAAGGGCGAGGATCATCCACAAGGCAATTGGATAGGCCGTCCAATACATTCCCAGATTGAAAAAGCTCATTATCCAAAGGACGCATACCCAAACATAACGACAGACCCGCCGTACCCGTGGTCCCCGATTGATGCGCCGCACTAATCGCGTTAACACCCACAGCAATAGAACGATCACCAGCTGCATTAAGATATGATGATAGTCGACCAACACTTTTTTAGCCACCTTAAGATTAGTTGTTCTAAGTCTACCATAAATTTAGTATTCTGTTTGAAAGCTAGTGGTAAAATGCGGTACACTACTAGGAGTTAGTATCGTGAAAGGCGGTTAAAGGTTATGCAACGGAAAAAGAAGACACGTTTTCAAAAGATCACCATGGTCGCCATCTGGTTAATGCTGATTGCGATGTTGGGATCCCTGATTTTCAGTGCGGTCGCCGCATTGAATCTTATCTAATAGTAAAAAAGCGGTAGCGCAGTTAATTTGCGCTACCGCTTTTTATTATTCTGACTGATCGGGTTTCTTATAGACTTCCCGCGGTTTAGACCCGTTGGCCGGGCTAATGTAACCGCGCTGGGCCATGTCATCAATGATCCGGGCCGCCCGATTGTAGCCAATCCGGAAGCGACGTTGAATCAATGAAGTCGAAGCCCGCTGCTCCTGAACCACAAAGTCAAGAGCCTCTTTGAAGAGCGGATCCTCGTCCGCCTTTTCAGCCTCTTCGGCCATCTCCTGGTCACTGACCACCATCTGCTTATCATATTCAGCCGGTCGTTCTTGTTTAATGAAGCCAACCACTGCCTCCACGTCCTGGTCGGAAATAAATGCGCCCTGAACCCGAACTGGTTTATTCTGATCGATCGGTTGAAAAAGCATGTCCCCCCGACCAAGCAGTTTTTCCGCACCATTGGAATCAAGAATCGTTCGGGAGTCGACCCCACTTGATACCGCAAAGGCAATTCGCGAAGGGACGTTGGCCTTGATTAAACCAGTAATAACGTCAACGGATGGCCGCTGGGTCGCCAGGATCATGTGGATTCCGGCGGCCCGCCCCATCTGGGCAATCCGGACAATGGCGTCTTCCACATCATTGGACACCGTCATCATCAGGTCGGCCAACTCATCGACCACGACTAAAACCAGGGGCAACGAAGGCTGCTGGTCATCGGGATGAGCACTGTTCTGCTGCTGAACCAGGTGGTTATAGCCCTTGAGGTTCCGCACCCCAAACTTGGCAAACAGCTCATAGCGGCGCTCCATCTCCGCCACAACCTTCCCCAGTGCCCGGGCCGCCTTCTTGGGATCAGATACCACCGGACTGAGGAGGTGGGGAATATCATTGTAGACACTCAACTCGACCTTCTTCGGGTCAATCAGTAGCATCTTAACCTGGTGAGGTTTGGCCTTGAGTAGGATACTGGTCAGAATGACGTTAATGGCCACCGACTTACCACTCCCGGTCGCACCAGCAATCAGAAGGTGGGGCATCTTGGTCAGGTCAGCCATCTCAACATCCCCGGTGACAGTCCGCCCAAGGGGAACATCCATCGGATTATCATCCTGTGGTGCCGCCTCGAACATATCCCGGAAGCCAACGGTCGCCACCTGCTGGTTTGGCACTTCGATCCCAATCAGCGACTTTCCGGGAATCGGCGCCTCAATCCGAATGTCCTTCGCCGCCAAGGCTAGGGCTAGATCGTCGGCCAGGTGAGTGATCCGGCTAACCTTAACTCCAACGGCTGGCCTAAGCTCATACTTGGTGACGGAAGGACCCAGGTTGACGTTTTCAACCGTCGCATCAACGTTGAAAGACTTCAGGGTCTTCTGCAGGATCTGAGTATTCTTCTTAATGTTCTTCAGGTCGGCCTGCTGGTCAGTCGGCTTGACCTCACTCAGCAAGGTCAGCGGTGGCAGCTGGTAGTCTTTATCCGCCTGGGCCGAGGCTCCTGCCAGCGCTAATTCCGGCTGTTCATCGCTAGGCTCTTTTTGATCATCCTTTTCCTGGTGGTCACTGGCCACGGTGATCCGGGGCTCGCTTACCGCTGTTGTTGTTTGGGGAGCTGGATCCCTTGCGGGCAGCGGCGTAGTAGTTGCCACATCTTCTGGTTCATCGTCCTTAAAAAAGTCCTGCACCTTTCTTCCAAGCGACGGTCCCGTAGCCGTCGAGGCTGGTGCCGTTACGCCAGGTTGCTTCACCTTAGCTGATAATTCCTGGCCCCCAGCATGAAGGGCGGTCATTAGCCGTTGGACCAGCTGACCACAGAGCCGGAGAAAATCACGCCATGGCAGGGCAAAGAAGATCACTACCCCGCTGATCATCAGCAGCCAAGCAAAGATAGCAGTACCGACCCGGTCAACCAGGACATCACAGGCCGTATAAAGATAGGCCCCTAGCATCCCCCCACCGATTGGCAGGGTGCTGTCGCCATTGAGCAGGGCCTTACTCAAATTGCTCCAGGTAACCGCAGGAATCTTCGCGTGGACATTTAACTGATTCATCATCAGGACATGCAGCCAGATCAACAATCCCAGGTAACAGACCACGACCCCGGCGATTCGACGAGGGCTGAAGTGTAGCCACCGGGCGTACAGGGCAAAGCCAAAGCCGTAAAGGAGGACGATCAGCATCAGCACCGGGTAACTGGCTCCCACCAGAAGCTTAAAGATCCCCTGCAGGACTGCTCCCAGGGCACCGAGGTTAAACAGGCCGACCAGCATTAATAGGACAACAATGATCCCCATTAAATTATTGATAAGGCGGTGCTGCTTGGCGGCAGAACCACGTCGTGATGAGCGGCGCCGCTTAGTTGTTTTCTTTCGCTGTGCCATAGCCCCTCCTCAAACTACTTCAGTTTGTCAAAGTGATAGGTGTGCACCCGCGCTAAACCCGGAAAGCTTTGCTGCCGTAATGCTTCGTAGATAACAATGGCCGCACTGTTGGAGAGGTTCAGCGCCCGGATATTATTATCATTTTGCGGGATCCGGATGGCATTCTCCGGATAGCGGCGCATGAATTGCTCAGGCAGGCCAGTGGTTTCCTTACCAAACAGGAAGTAGTGGTCCCCTTCGCTGGTGTAGTCCACGTCGGTGTAGTCGCGGCTGGCAAACTTGGAAACCAGGTAGAGCTTGCTGATGTCGGGCACACTTTCCACAAACTGCTGGAGGTCATCATGATAAGTGATCTTGACCTTGTCCCAGTAGTCCAGGCCCGCCCGCTTCATATGCTTGTCATCGGTCGAGAAGCCCAGCGGTTTGATCAGGTGTAGTTCCGTGTTGGTTCCCGCACAGGTCCGGGCAATGTTACCCGTATTAGCAGGAAACAACGGTTCAAACAATACAATGTGATTGGTCATAACTAAAAACTCCTCAGAAAATAAAAAAAGCAGGGTCTCGGTGTGGGCACGGCGAAACGCTGCTTTAATGAA
>CAMCCW010000009.1 GCA_945873395.1 uncultured Lactobacillus sp.
ATTTTTCCGCACTTTTTCCGCAATCGTGGTAAAAAATACGTTTTTCAGTGTTTTTGCAAAAATAAAAATGCCTTTATATCAACGTTTTGAGCTGGTATAAAAGCACTGAAAACCATAAAAATGGAGATGACGGGAGTCGAACCCGTGTCCAAGCATATCGCCATTTCGACCTCTACGTTCGTATCTCAACTATTTAAGTTTCACTAACCAAAACGCCGTTGATCAGGGCAACCATGACTAGCTAGCTTGATTAATCTCTTCTACTTACTTCAAACGGGAATAAGCAGCGTAGTCCACTAGATATGAAACCCGTATCCGCATCATGGACGAACCCGGAACGGATTTACGCGCGCTACTTGTTAGGCAGCGTATGCGTAAGTGTTTGAATTATTGTTTGCAGTTATAATTTAAAGCTGAGCGTTTTTACGAAGACGCAACCTTCGAAACGCAGTCGAAACTCGACCTATACCTGTCGAATCCAAAAAACATCCCCAGATACACTAGTAGTTTATCATACTCCACTTCAAAACGCACCTGAAAAGCATTAAAGAGCCAGTTTCCCAATAAGAAACTGACTCCCTTTTCATTATTATTCGATATTAGTACCAGCCGTTGGCCATCCAGAATTGTTGGGCATTCGTCCATGAACCGTAACGACTTGCGACGTATTGGTCAGCAACCCGTTCCTGGTTAGCAGCTGAGTAGTCACCATTCAGGTAAGAAGCAGAAAGTTGGTACTTACCAATGTATTGACCATTGGTTGCACCGTAGTTACCACCAGATTCCCGGTTAGCAATCCATGCCTTAGCCGCAGCATCGCTCCCGGAAACACTAGAGTTGTAGCTAGTATTAGTCGTGTTGTTATTAGACGTTGCTTGAGTTTGAGCTGGAGTTTGGCTAGTCGTGTTAGTGTTTTGGTTTTGTTGACCATAATTGCCCTTGATTACCAGACGTTGACCAACAAAAATCTTGTTAACATCGGTAATGTGGTTGTCCTGGGCAATCGTATTTACAAGGCTGTTATTATTTACAAACTTTTGAGAAATACTGGAAAGAGTATCTCCACTCTTAACGGTGTAAACAGCATCGGCGTTAGCAACTGTGGTAGCAGCCGTTACTCCTAATGCAACCGTTCCAAGAGCTGCTACTGTCTTTGCAATATTTTTCTTAGAAATCATAAATAACCATCCTTTTAATTTTTTCAAACCATTTTGACAGTATCTATGTTACACACCTTATATTACCAAACCATGACATTAGCATTTCCATTTCAAACCGAATTATTACAAGGATGTAATAAAAGCAGGTAATCAGCACTTAATAAATGCTAGTTGCCTGCTTAATCTCAAAAAATCTTTAATTTAATTGGTCTGCGAAGTAGCGTTCGCAATACGTCGCTACCCCATCATCATCATTGGAATCGGTCAGGGCTGTCGCAGCGGCCTTAACCTCAGGAAGACCATTAGCCATCACGATACCCTGCGTAGCGGCCTTGATCATCCCTAGATCATTATCCGCATCACCGAACGCCATCAAGTTACTGAAGTCGTCACCAAAATGATCCAACAGCGCTTTAAGACCGACATGCTTATCAACCCGCTTCGGTAAGAACTCCATGATCATCTCCTGCGATTGAACCGCGTGATAACGCTCCTTCAATTCGGCTGGCAAGTGGGCAATGATCGGGGCAAGTTGCTCCGCTGGAATTGCCATAACAGCCTTACTAAAGGTCGTGTCTGGTAGGTCCGCCATCCGGGTATTTTGAAACTCAATGTGTTTAAGGACGGTCCGGTAGATCGAAGCCGGCTGGTCACTAAGTTCATAGACCTTAGCAAAATCGAGCACATCTAACGGGATATTCTCCTTTTTAACAAAGTCAAACAACGGTTGAAGGTCCTGCTTAGTCATGCCGAGCTCAAAGAGGTGCTCCTTGGTGACGTTATTAATTACCAATCCCCCGTTAAAGGTAATGGTAAAGTCATCTGGCCGGGTCAAACCTAACTGCTCAATATATGGCCAGATCGCATTGATCGGGCGACCCGTACAAAGGACCACGTGGATTCCCTGTTCATGGAGCGCTTTCAAGACCCGTTCGTTACGTGCAGAGATCTCCTTATCACTATTCAACAAGGTATTATCGAGATCTAGTGCAATCATCTTAATCATTCTGCTCTTCCTCTTTTCGCTTATTATCGTTTTCAGGCTGAATAACCTGATGATTAAATTCATCCCACAGTTGCAAGAGTTGTCGTCCCCGATCCTCACCAAAGACAGCCACCCACTTTGCAAAGCGCGTGGTAATCCGGTGCTTAATTTTTTCAGCAACGTCCTTCCCAGACGGTGTTGCCACCAGTGAGACTTTACGGCGGTCATTCTGGTCGGGCTCCTGTTTGATATAGTTATTCTTGATTAACACGCGCAACTGTCGGGAAACCGCGCTCCGAGTTACCTGACGTTTCTCGGCAATATCCATCAGCTTGATTCCCGGTGATTTCACGATTTCTTGCAATATCAAGTACTGCTCAAAAGACAGTGAGTACCGGGCAGCCGGTTGAGATATAAAATGTTCGAGTCCCTTCAAAGATGACATGTAGATATCGATCGCCTGGTTAAGTAAATCATCCGCTTCCATTAGTTAATTCTCCTTTTGGTTGTCCAGAATTGACTTTGCGATCAATCGGGCATAGTGATCATTCCCCTGCTCACCCATGTGGACATTATCGCTGGCAAACCATTCACTATGCTTCTCACTCATGGCATACCAGTCAACAACGTGAACATTCTTATGCTTCTTCGCCGTCTCCTTGATTTCGTCGTTAACTGTCTGCTGCCAAGGCTTAGTTGGCACGTGGGCAGTTAGCCAATAAACCTGCCGATCTGGTCCAATCTCATTCAGGATATCGTCAATGGTCTGCTGGGTCATCGCCCCGTTCGTTCCCAGGTTCAAGACAACAATCTTGTTAAGGTGACCTTGTTTCTTAAGCTGTTGGATTACTGCTGGGGTTGCCGAGCCCTGGCGACCAACCTGGGCATCGACATAGGCCTGGGGCATCAACTTCTGAATACTATCTGAGGCATCCGCCATAACCGAATCCCCGATCGCCGTGATTTTGAGCTGTTGAGCCTGTTTTACCTCGGTTGGCGTCAGCTCATATTTCTTAACATTAGCCTTGGAGTCAGTTGCGACGTGTTTTCCCGCCGCAATCTCCTGGTTATGCTTGGCAGCCCGTTGGTGGTTCTGCTCGATACGCTGCTGAACGGCTGTCTTCTTCGGACCACGGTTAGGCTGGCAAAGCCCCACCACCGCAATTACAATCATCAAAAGACTAAAAGCTGTCTTTACAATCGTCTTTGGGCGCCAATTACGAGGCGCAACCAAAAACGCACTAGCTTTTCGCCAATCAACATGTGCGAGTGGCCGCTCCAACAAGCGGTATGAAGCCTCACTGATCAGGCCGATAATGACAAGTTCAACAATTGCATTTAGGAATGGGTGTAAACCAATTTTGACAACTCGTTCGTAGAAGACCATCACCGGGTACTGGTAAACGTAGATTCCGTAGGAGCGTTTACCAACCCAACGAAAGACAGGATTAGTAAGCCAGGCATTCATCCGTGAACCCGGGTGCAGAATCGTCGCAATTAGTAGCATTCCCACAACACTGTACAAGAACATTCCGCCACGATAGGTAAAGCTTGACTGTCCGTTCAGCGTAAAGAAGCCGAAAATTGTTATCGCCGTCATGGCAATTCCCACAACATCCAATGAATGGCGTAAGTAAGTTGCGGGATGCGGATTTAGGCGATTAAGTGGCCAGGCCAAACCCAACCAGGATCCCAACAACAGTGAAAAGGCCCGGGTATCTGTCCCGTAATATACTCGATTGATGTTAGTTGGATCATAAAGAAGTGCCATCTCAACCGCTGACAAAATTGCCAGGACCAGAACAATCCGACGAATAACTGCCTTGCGGTGAACTAACTTATACAACACCCAGATAATCAACGGCCATAAAAGATAGAACTGAGCCTCAACGCCGAGTGTCCACAGATGGGTAAACGGCGAAGCTCCACCAAATTGATCAAAATAAGACTGACCATGGCGAATTTCCCACCAGTTATATACCCACAGCAGGTTGGTCAACACGGTCATCCTAATATTGTGCAGCAGCTCCCGTGCAAAGAGTGTGATGTAGGCAGTTGTTAGAACCAGCATCGCAATTAAAACAGGGTAAAGTCGTTTGAACCGTTTATGGTAAAAGTGACCAACCGCAATTTTCCGATTATCCAGCCACTGTTGACTAAGCTGGTAAGTCACAAAGTAACCCGAAATCAGTAGGAAGAGTGGCACCCCAAGATATCCACCCTGTAAAACATTAGGTAAGAGGTGGTAAATAATTACCCCTAAAACCGCCAATGTTCGCAAACCGTCGATCCCGGTTATGTACTGCTTTGGCCTCTTTGTCTCCATTTCTAATTCTTTCCTCCAAAAACAGGTTTACAAAATAAGCCCAAAATAAAGACGGCAACACAACGCTACCGTTTAACTATCCGATATGATTTTCCTTCAAGATATCTTTTACAACTTGATCCATCTCTGGGGTTCGCTTCCATTCCTCCCAGTGATCCATCGATTCATCTTGCATCTTGTAGTGAGTATTGATGAAATCTTCATAGCGGATAACGTTTCGTGAATGAGGAATGTTTAGCTGCAAGATACGAACTTCCTTGATGAAGCCGCGCTCGGCAGCTAGTTCAGCGCGTCCGTTATGTACCATGTTCCCGATCTCATAGTACTTACTCCCGTTGTTGCGGGTGATCTCTTCAATCAGTGTCAACACTTGATGTTGCTTTTCCACGTATATTAATCCCCTTTCAGCATAATCATATTATAACGACTTTAAACCAAAAAATCATCGTCTGGACGACGATGATTGGCATAAGAGAGAAAGAGAATTGATTAGAAGGTAAATACTTAATACCTTGCGACTATTATGATAGCGTTTTCACCATCAAATGTCAACATTATCCGCAAACTTTTTTACTTTTTATTTCAAAATGTCAAAAACAGGTAGCCTCTCACGGAGGAGCTACCTGTTTTAGTAAAGTTAAATTATTGAACCGTTACGGACTTAGCCAGGTTCCGTGGCTTATCCACGTCAAGGCCCTTACCAAGACTGGTGTAGTAAGCCAAGAGTTGGGCTGGTACTACACTCAGCAGTGGCGTCAGGCATTCATCAACATCTGGCAGGACAATCGTGTCATCCTCCTGGGCCAGGTGCCGGGAAACAATGGTGATCGTGTTGGCACCACGCGCCCGCGTTTCATCCAAGTTACTCCGGGTCAGGCCAGCCGTCCGGTCCTGAGTGATAATCCCGAGAACTGGCGTCCCCTTTTCAATCAGGGCAATCGTCCCGTGCTTCAATTCACCAGAAGCAAAACCTTCTGCTTGAACATAGGAGATTTCCTTCAGCTTCAGAGCAGCTTCCAGGGAAACAGACCAGTCAAGGCCCCGCCCAATGTAGAAGGCGTTCCGTGGCTTAGACAGGTAACGGGCAGCAACTTCTTCGATCTTCTTCTTGCTGTCGGTGATAGACTGCATCCCGTTGGCAACCAGGCCAAGCTGGTGCTTAACATCGAACTCCTTAGCAGCATCCTTACCCAGGTATTCGCCTAAGGCCTTAGCTAGGATTGCCTCGACCGCGATCTGAGCAGTGTAAGCCTTCGTGGAAGCAACGGCAATTTCTGGACCAGCGTAGAGCAGTTCCGTAAAGGTTGCTTCCCGTGACAAGGTGGACTTATCCACGTTAGTGATGGTCAGGCTAGGCCACTTGTGAGCGTTGACGTTAACCAAAACCTGCCGACTGTCAGCCGTTTCACCACTCTGGCTCAGGAAGATGAAGAATGGCTTCTTGGAAAGCAGTGGTTGTTCATAAGCAAATTCAGATGAGATGTGAACAGTCGTTGGAATTCCACACAGCCGTTCAAAGATCCGGGCACCAACTAAACCAGCGTGGTAACTCGTTCCGGCACCGACAATGTAGATGTGGTCAGCATCAGCCATTGCCTTGAGCAGGTTTTCGTCAATCTGCGGATCATCCTTGTCGCCAAAGTATTCCTGAACTAACTTCCGCATAACAGCAGGTTGTTCGTCGATTTCCTTCAGCATGTAGAATGGGTAGGCACCCTTGTCAGCTGCACTGGCATCCATATCAACTGTGAAACTATCACGGTGCTTTTCATTGCCATCAAAGTCCTTGATCAGTACGTTGTCGGGCTTAACGATGACTAATTCGTGGTCATCAATTTCCATGAACTTGTTGGTCTCTTTGATCATGGACATGGCATCTGAACCAACCATGTTGTAACCATCACCCAAGCCGACCAGCAATGGACTCTTGTTTTTGGCAACGTACAGTGTCTCAGGATCTTCACGGTCAATCATTACGAAGGCGTATGAGGAGTCCGGGCTGATCAGGCGCAAAACCTTGAGCAGGGCAGCCTCAGTGTCCATGTGGTTGTCAACAACGAACTTGTCAACCAGCTGAACGATAACTTCCGTATCAGTTTGGCTGGTAAAGTGAACACCGGAGAGGTATTCCTTCTTCAACTGGGCGTAGTTTTCAATAACCCCGTTGTGAACCAGGTAGAAACGGTTGTCCTGGGAGTATTGTGGGTGGGCGTTAGCTTCGTTTGGCTCACCGTGGGTTGCCCAACGGGTGTGACCAATTCCGGAAAGGCCATGAACGTCGTCCGTCAAGGCTGCTTCCAGGTTGCTGATCCGGCCGGGACGCTTAACCAGGTAGTCGTTACCAGCATTATCATTAACATAAACACCTGCAGAGTCATAGCCCCGGTATTCCAGCTTCTTCAAACCATCAATCAAGATTGACAGGGTCTTATCGGTCCCTGTAACTCCAACAATTCCACACATAATTATTTCCATCCTTTAATATTTTTAAAATTGGTATAGATCAATAGATAAAACGATTGAACTATTGCAACTGTTAAGTATACTACAAGTTTTGAAAATAATTGTCAATTAATTATCCTCGATTGGTCTAGTTTGCCATAATGAATAAAAAATAACCGGTAAAGGATGTTCATCCCTTCACCGGTTACGATATGAACTAATTATTTAACTTCTAATTCTGCCCGCGCTACGTCACCGATCCGCTCAACGTATTGGTGAACCAGTTCTTCCGTCGGTGCTTCCGCCATAATCCGCAGCAGTGGTTCCGTCCCACTTGGCCGCACCAGAACCCGACCATCACCGTGCATTTCGTCTTCAACCTTGGCAATGATATCCTTGAGCTTTTGGTTTTCCATGGCCGCGGCCTTATCAGCCACCTTGATGTTCAACAGTTCTTGTGGGTAGGTGGTAACATCGCTCGCCAGTTCCTTCAAACTCTTGCCAGTCTCCTTGACTACGGAGAGGAGCTGAAGGGAGGTCAGCATCCCGTCACCAGTGGTGTTGTGGTCCAAGAAGATAATATGACCAGACTGTTCACCACCGAGGTTGTAACCGTTCTTCAGCATTTCTTCAACCACGTAACGGTCACCGACCTTGGTCTTGACACTCTTCATGCCGTGAGCTTCAAGGGCCTTGTACATCCCCAGGTTACTCATCACCGTCGTGACAACAGTATCCTTTTTCAACAGGCCCTTGCTGTCCATGTACTTCCCACAGATGTACATGATCTTGTCACCATCAACAATGTTACCCTCGTTGTCAACCGCGATGCAACGGTCACCGTCACCATCAAAGGCTACCCCCAGGTCAGCCCCGTTTTCAACAACGGCTTTTTGCAATCCCTCAGGATGAGTGGAGCCACAGTTGAGGTTTGTGTTCAGGCCATTTGGTTGGTCATTGATCGGCACGAAGTCAACATTCATGTCCGCAAACAGGTTGGAGACGAATGCACTGGTAGCCCCATTGGCTGCATCTACAACGATCTTCAGGCCGGAAAGATCAGTAGAAACCGTCTGTTCCAAGAAGGAGATGTACTTCAAAGCCCCTTCGTGATAATCGGCAACCGTTCCCAGTCCCTCATCAGAAGGCCGTGGCAAAGTGTCAGAGTCGGCGTCCAACAGCTGTTCAATTTCGTATTCCAAGTCATCAGAAAGCTTAAAACCGTTGCCCCCGAAGTACTTAATTCCGTTGTACTTAATTGGGTTGTGACTAGCCGTGATCATGACCCCGGCATCAGCTTCTTGGGCCCGAACCAGGTAAGCAACCCCTGGCGTCGTCACAACGCCTAACCGTAAGACCTCAATCCCGACGGAAAGCAAGCCGGCAATTAAAGCATTTTCCAACATCTGACCGGAGATCCGGGTATCCCGTGCAACCAACACCTGTGGCTGTTTCCGATCTGAGTGCCGAGTTAATACATAACCCCCGGCACGACCGACTCGGAAGGCCAGCTCTGGACTCAAATCTTCGTTTGCAACTCCCCGAACACCATCGGTACCAAAATACTTAAGTTTCATCATATACTCCTTATTTAGTTAAGACTGACTGCTACTCGTGGCAGTCGATTCCGAATTACTATTTGTGTTACTACTTATGCTACTACTTGACGACTGGGTTTGCACCCTTTTCTTGTTTGATGACTCACCGCTCAACGACTCATCACTGCTGCTAGCAGACTCAGACTGACTGCTAGAGTCATTGCCCTTAGAGCTAATCGGTACAGTGACATTGGTCGTGGCTGGCCAGATAACCACATTAAGGATCTGACCATTCCGATCAAGCGCTTGCAGGGTAACCTGCCGCTGGATATTACTTTTGGCATCCCGTGGAACCACCACGTAGGCAACTACCCGGTTAACCCGGCGGACTTCATCTTGGGCACCGGTAACCTGAACACTGTCAACATCAGCGTGCGGTCGACCGGCCTGGTAATCGTCATCCAAGTTCCGGGCATTCAAACGAACACTGACCTTAACGTTAACCGTCCGTCGTGGTTGGATCTGAACTGAAATATTGCGCGGTGCCACCGTGGCCTTGAGTTCCGAGTTCAAACCACTCGTCTTAATCGGGACCCGGTGCTTACCAGCGCCCAGCTTACTCAAGTCAGCGTATACCTTGAAATTCTGAGTGTTACTGGTCGTGGTCACCAAAGCAGATGGTCCATTCAGACGCACCTTGACATATTGTGGATAACCGGTCACCACGTACTTGGAATTATCCACCGTAATGTCTAGTGGCATCTTTAGGGTGACCGACTTATCAGACATCAGAACACTGTTCTCATCATTACTATTCCGCGTGTTCTGACGAAGAAATCCATTCTTGCTCCCGTTGACATAGGCAAACAGGAGGATTGCCAGCACCAGCGATGCCAGGCGCATTACCCACTTATGGCTGAAGAAGCCTTTATTTTTGCCCATGCCGGCCACCTCCTTGCCGCTCGAAGCGTGAGTAGAGTCGTGTCAGCAGGTTATCGTGCGCCGGCTCATGTGTACACAATTGTGAGCGCATAAACTTCAGATAATCATTCTGCGACATGTTCCGGATCAATTCATTGTCCTTAGTGATTGAAACTTCCCCAGTTTCCTCAGAAATCACAATCGTCAGGGCATCAGTGACCTCACTGATACCAACCGCCGCCCGGTGACGCGTTCCCAGTTCCTTGGGAATCAGCTTACTGTCCGAGAGTGGCAGGTAAGCCGCCGCCACCGCAATCCGGTTATTCTTGATAATCACCGCACCATCATGGAGGGGCGTGTTGGGAATAAAGGTATTGATCAGCAAAGCCCCGGAAATGTCCGCATCGAGGGGAATCCCCGTCTCGATGTATTCTTCCAAACCGGTCTTCATCTGAATACTAATCAGTGCCCCAATCCGGCGCTTCGACATGTATTGAATCGCCTGGTCCAGCTGCTTGATCATCTCTTCTTCGGTCTCATTGGTCGACTGGTTATGACTGAGGAAGCTCCCCCGGCCAAGGTGTTCCAATCCCCGCCGAATCTCTGGTTGAAAGATGACCACGATGGCGATCACTCCCCAGTTCAGGATCTGATCCATCACCCAGGAGACCGTGCTCAGACCGGCGTACCAGCTAACGACCTTTACCAGGATAATGATCATGATCCCCCGGAAGAGCTGTACTGCCCGAGTCCCCCGGATCAAGAGTAAAAGCTCATAGATCAGGAACCAGATTACTAAGATATCAATCAGGTGAATCAGATTTTGCCATGTCAGAAGCGAAGTTATAAACTGCATCGCATTCACCATCCTCTAAATTCACGTTCATATTATATCATTTTTTAGTAATGACGAAAGTGCCACAGTTAATTCACAAAATTCTGCTATTCTTAGGGGGATTACTGTTATGAGAGGGCAAATAATTTATGAAACATCTATCTTCTGTTTGGCGAATCCGCCTCTTCTTCTGGATTCTAATTATCCTTTTAAAACTTTTCGTGCGAGCTCCATACGATTTTATGGCATTCAACACCTTCTTAGGTTACGTGCCAATCGAACTGAGTTTTCACCTCAAACGTTTTAATGATCGCCGGGCCCTTGCTTTCTGGGTACTCCTAGTCATCTGGGTGGTATTTTATCCAAACGCGCCCTATGTAATGACCGATCTCTTCCACCTTTCCTGGCTGCATGCCCACACCAACATCAACGGGATTCTCCGTTCAGATCCGATCATCTGGCTTAACTTCGCCATGATGATGGTCTGTGCGCTCAGTTGTCTCTTGATTGGAACCGTCACCCTTGAGCAGACGGCCCGCCAGCTAACCACACTGACCACCCCACGTCATCCTCACATTCGCTACCTCTGGATTACATTTTTCATGTTTCTTGCCAGCATTGGCATTTACATTGGCCGCTTTCTCCGCCTGCATTCTATTTACCTACTCTTCACCCCTACTTGGTTCTTCAAACAGTTATGGAGCATCTGGAGCATTAAGATGATCGAGTTCGTAGTCATCATGACAATTCTCCAGCTAATCATCTACTGGTTAATGAAGGTAAGTCAGCACTACAATGCAGAGGCAAACAAATAAGGGAGGCTCGCATTGAGCCTCCCTTATTTGTTTATTATTTACTTTTCTGCCAATGCGGCCTTAACCTTGTCAGCTGTTGGAATTGATGGCATAGCACCCATCTCCTGAACAGTCAGGCTTGAAGCACGTTGTGCATAAACCAGGGCATCTGCCACGTTTGACAGATCATCTTCCAATTGGGAACTCAATGCCCCAATAAAGGTGTCACCGGCCGCCGTCGTGTCAACGGCGTGAACCTTAAATGCTGGAACCAGGCCGTGGTCGTCAGGAGTAGCATAGAAGACCCCTTTGGAACCCAGCGTGATCAACAGGTGCTTAACACCTTGCTTTTGGAAGTATTCCGCACTCTTCAGCATGGAATCTTCGTCCGTAACCGGAATCCCCGTCAACAGGGCACATTCGCTCTCGTTTGGTGCGATCACATCGGTTACCTTGAGCAGGTCCGGTAGAATTTCGTGAGCTGGTGCCGGGTTAAGGATTGTCGTGACATTGTGTTCCTTAGCCTTCTTGAAGGCTGCCAAAGCAACTTCTTGAGGGGTTTCGAACTGGCTGATTAAGAAATCAGCACCGTCCAGAACATCATCAATGTCATCTACCATGTCTGGAGTCATTGCTTGGTTAGCACCACCGTAGATCATGATGTCGTTTTGACCTTCGGCATCCAGGGTAACAGCCGCTGTACCAGTACCGTGGTACTTGTCGATCGTCACGTGGCGAACATCAATTCCGTTATCCTTCAGGGCTTCCAACATGTATTGGCCTTCGCTGTCAGAACCAACTGCCCCGATGAAGGCCGTCTTAGCACCGGACCGAGCTGCGGCAACCGCTTGATTAGCACCCTTACCACCAGGGGCAGAACTCTTGCTCTTAGCAGAGATCGTCTCACCTGGTTGTGGGAAACGTTCAACGTGGTAGGTCGTGTCGACGTTAATACTTCCTAAAACAACTACTTTCTTACTCATATTTACTCTCCTTATTCGTCCGAATTCATATTTCAAAAATATTCTATCATAGAAATAAAACGATTACAAAGGCTATTATAGCAAAACGTAAAACGTTTTATAAAAACGATACAAAAATGGGGATGAAGCACCAGCATTATGCATATTTTCATCCCCAAATAATTTTTTAGTCACGGCCAATAATTCGAACCTCGGTCTCAAGGTCCACGCCAAACTTTTCCTTAACCGTTGCTTGAACGTGCTTGATAACCGCTACGTAATCCGCAGCGGTTCCGTGGTCGATGTTAACAATGAAGCCAGCATGTTTGGTGGAAACCTGGGCACCGCCATGAGTATAACCCTGCAGGCCCGCATCATGAATCAACTTACCGGCAAAGTAACCCTTAGGCCGCTTAAAGACACTCCCACAGGATGGCAGATCCAACGGTTGTTTGGCTGCCCGGCGTTCATTGAGGTCATCCATCGTGGCCTTAATCTGATCATAGTCACCGGGTTCCAGAGTGAAGGTTGCATCCAGCACTACCCCGTGGTTGTCCTGAACACTACTGTGCCGGTAACCGAAGTCCAAGCCCTTATTGTCAAGATGTTCAATCGTCCCATCTGGAAGCATTACTGTTGCCGCAGTGACCACGTTTTGGGTCTCACCACCATAGGCCCCGGCGTTCATGAAGATCGCGCCACCAATGCTACCGGGAATGCCAGCCGCAAACTCCAAACCGGTCAGCTTGTGGTCCCGAGCCGCAATGGTAGTGTCAATATAGGAAGCACCGGCCTGGGCAGTCACCTGGTTGCCGGATACCTTGATGTCGTTAAGATTGGTAAGGATCATCGTCAACCCATCGATCCCCCCGTCACGGACAATCAGGTTGCTGGCATTTCCTAATACCGTCAACGGCATATGATGAGCTTGCACATATTGGACCAGCTGTTTAATCTCATCGATGCTCTTAGGGAAAGCTAACCAGTCAGCCGGCCCCCCTGTGTGTGTATAGGTATACTTCATCAGTGGTTCGTCTTGTTTAATATCAATCTCTGGAAATTCGTTCATTAAGTTAGCCAATTTAGTATGCCTTCCCTTTTCATAAATTATCTCTCCTTGATATTGTATCATTTTTCAGCGGAACTTTTGCTAAAAACACCGGCAACGATTAAAATAGTAATATCAATCACGAAAGGAAGGCGTTCGTATGAACTTCATCGCCATGGACTTTGAAACTGCCAGTGGTAAACGGTACAGTGCCTGCTCACTCGCCCTGACCATCGTTCGTAATGGCCAGATTGCTGATGAATTCTACACCCTCATTAACCCACATACCGACTTCTTCTGGCGTAATATCCAGATTCACGGTATCCACGAACGCGACGTTCAGGATGCCCCCGACTTCCCAGCAGTCTGGGAGCATATCAAGTCCTTCTATACCCCGGACAAGCTGGTGATTGCCCACAACAACCGCTTCGACAATAGCGTCCTCAAGAGTACCCTGGAGCACTACGGGATCGAGCCCCCGGCCTATCAAACCCTTGACACCGTTCGCAGCAGCCGGCAACTCCTGCCAGGGCTAGCCAATTACAAGCTCAACACAGTCTGTGACGCCCTCAACATTGACCTTCACCACCATCACAACGCCCTCGATGATGCCCAGGCCTGTGCCAACATCCTCCTCTATCAGGACCGGCGCTTTGGTGATCAGCGAATCCGCCCTTTCATCAAGATGTTCGGCTAAAATGCAAAACACGGTTAGGACTTTTCGATCCTAACCGTGTTTTTTTATTCAATTCTGATATTCCATCAACAGAGCGGGTTTCCCCTCTTCCGTTGTTGTCCCGGTTTGCACAAAGTGGCACTGCTGGTAGAGGGCAATCGCTGGAGTGTTCGTGGTAAAGACGCTCAAAACTAATGATGAGAGGCTACTGTAATTTTCAAACCAGTATTCAGCCTCCTCAACTAGCAGGCGACCAATCCCGTTACGCCAGTAATCCTTGGCAACCACCACACCGAGTTCGCCGGTATCAGGGTGATCCCCCAATACCATGACCGTCACAATCCCGATCGGCTGGTCACCCAACATCGCCAACATAACTACACAGTCATCAAAGCGGTTGATCATTTCGATATTCTGCCGCTCCTGGTCCACCGTTACCTGGTCGAGGTGGGGAATCAGCACTGCATCGGTCTCTGTGGCTGCCTTACGCAGGAAGTCCAGGACGGCTGGCGCGTCATCTGCCGTCGCCAGCTTAATTTCTACCTGGTCTGCCATTACGCCACCACATCCTGAACCAGCTTACTGAAGTGGTCGCCGTGGGGTTCAAATTCCAGGACCCGGGTGTCATCGTCGTCGGTCCGTTTGAAGTGAATGGCCAGGAAGTCATCCGGTAACTCATCCTCTACGAATTCGGCCCATTCAACGACACTGACACCGTCACTATCAAAGTACTCCTCCAGGCCCAGGTCTTCGGCCCCACCATTCTCCAGGCGGTAGGCATCCATGTGGTAGAGGGGCAGGCGTCCATCCTGGTATTCACGAATAATCGTGAACGTCGGGCTCTTAATCAGGTCGGGGATATCCAGCCCCTTAGCCAGGCCCTTGGTAAAGGTCGTCTTCCCGGCACCGAGGTCACCATCCAGCACTAGGACATCCCCCGCCGCCAACTGACGACCAATCTGTTCACCGAGTGCAATCGTCGCATCCCGGCTGGTTAACGTTAACTTTTTCATTTTGCAGTCCACCTTAAATATTGATCTTAGCCCTATTCTAACTTACCGGCCTGAGAAAGACAAAGGTTCACCACCGGTAATGATAATGGTCATCTGGGCGGCTCTGGCCAACCACCTGCTTCTGGTAGCGGATGGTTGCATCAAGTCCCCGTGCGGCCTGATGCTTGTTGATCCGGTGATTTTCGACCAGGACCATCCGGGCAAGGACTTGAACCTGATTCATCACGTTCGTCTTGTCATTATCGGATAACCGGCAAAAGTTACGCGTGACCTGGACTGCGATCCGCCCATTGCCTTTATCACTGATCCGCCGAATGTATTTTGCATAGCCATAGTTAGCTGGATCATTATCGGCATAGGCTTGGTGGTCCACTAGTTCCTGGGACAATTGTGTATTAACCGTCTTTTGGCTGCTGGCCTGGACAACGCCGCTTCCAAATAGGACTATCATTGCCATGATCGTCAGGATCATCCATCGTCGCATCAATCACTACTTCCTTCCACCTAAAAAAGGCCGGCAGCCACTATTGACTCCCGGCCTTTTGTTTTATTCGTAATTACAGTGCCTGAGCTGCCGTGATCAGGGCAACCTTGTAGGCATCGTCTTCGCTGCAGCCCCGTGAAAGGTCAGCAATTGGAGCATTCAGTCCTTGCAGGATTGGGCCAACGGCAGTGAAGCCACCAAACCGTTGTGCAATCTTGTAACCAATGTTACCAGCTTCCAGGCTTGGGAAGATGAAGACGTTAGCGTGTCCAGCAACCTTAGAACCAGGAGCCTTCAGTTCACCAACAGCAGGAACAAAGGCAGCATCAAACTGCAGCTCACCATCGGCTGGCAGGTCTGGATCCATCTCGTGAACCTTGGCCGTAGCATCGGCAACCTTAGTAACCATGTCGCCCTTGGCAGAGCCCTTTGTGGAGAAGCTCAACAGGGCAACCTTAGGATCAATCCCAAAGAGCTTAGCAGTCTTCGCACTTTGAACGGCTACTTCGGCCATCGTTGGGGCATCCAATTCAATATTGATGGCACAGTCAGCAAAGATGTAACGCTGGTCACCCTTGATCATCAGGAAAGCCCCACTGATCCGGTGAACACCTGGCTTCGTCTTAACAATCTGCAATGCTGGGCGAACGGTAGAACCAGTAGAGTGAACCGCACCGGAAACCATTCCGTCAGCTTTGCCCATGTAAACCAACATGGTTCCGAAGTAGCTGACGTCCTTGAGCATCTCTTCAACCTGTTCAGGAGTGTTCTTACCCTTCCGCCGTTCCAGAAGAGCATCGAACATGGCCTTCTTGTCAGCTTCTGGGTATTCGGTCGGGTCAATGATCGTCAGGTCGGCAATGTCAAAGTCATTGTCCTTGGCAGTCTTTTCAATATCTGCCCGCGTTCCGAGCAGAATTGGCTTAATCAGGCCGTCCTTTTGCAGACGAACAGCGGCACCAAGGATCCGCTTATCTTCACCTTCAGGGAAAACAATCGTCTTACCCGTTCCTTTTACCTTAGCAGCAATTTCATCAAATAGTTCCATTATGCTGAACCTCCTTAATTAGTGGTCATCAAGCATCTACACCTAATTTGCGATCTGTTTGCCAGTAATTGGCTGAGCTGGCAGTTGCCAATCAATCGGTGTCTCTCCCATTGCCTGAAGTGCTTCGTTGGTCTTAGAGAATGGCCGTGAACCAAAGAAACCCCGATTGGCGGAAAGTGGGCTCGGGTGCGCTGATTCAAGAACGATGTTGGTTTTTAAGTTGATCAGCTTCTTCTTATCCCGGGCAGCTCGTCCCCACAGAATAAAGATCACCGGTTTCGGACGCTCAGACAGGGCGTGAATTGCCGCATCCGTAAGCTTCTCCCAGCCGTGGCCCTTGTGGGAGAAAGCCTGGCCGTCACGAACCGTCAGTACCGAGTTCAAAAGCAGAACTCCTTGATCGGCCCACTTCTTTAGATAACCATGATTAACTGGAGTACAACCCAAGTCATCTTGGAGTTCCTTATAGATGTTCTGTAATGACGGCGGCACCGGTACTCCCGGAAGGACAGAAAAACTGCACCCATGAGCCTGGTGTGGTCCGTGGTACGGATCTTGGCCCAGGATCACAACCTTGACCTCATGAAATGGTGTCCACTCGAAGGCCTCGAAGATATGGTGCATCTCCGGATAAACCGTATAGTGTGAGTATTCTTCCTTCAGAAATTCCCGTAGCTGTGCATAGTATGCACTCTCAAACTGTGGTTTTAAAACATCCCACCAGTCATTATGAATTAGTTGTTTCATGACTATTAGCACCTCGTCTATTATTTTAGCATATCTTATCTCGGACGGCGTACTGAAATGAAAACGCTTTGGCGGTAGGCAATTGGCCGACAAACTGGTAAAATACTCTTAAAGTAGTAGATTGGTGGTGAAAAAATGCGGCAATTATATTTGCGCGATCATGCGACCGACCTGCATGGAACCACAATTATTCGTGACCATCAGGGGCGATCTTGTTACCTTCTGGTCGGCAAGTGGGGAATGCACCATGACGTGCTCTCCCTCTACGCGATCAATGGGGCATTGCTGGCTGAGGTCAAACAGCAATCCCTGGGGGTGTTGCCTAAGTTCTCCCTCTACCTTAACCGGCAACGGGTTGGCACGGTTGGTAAGTCCCTGGGCTTTGTCCGGCAGGTGATCTATATCCGCGGGTTGAACTGGTTTATTGTCGGTTCCCCGCTTGCTGGCCGCTACCGGGTCTTTCAGGGCAGTCGTCAGGTTTTCTCCCTCCAGCCCGTTGAGTTCACCGGTAGCTACTACCACGAATTGAAAGTTGAACAAAAAGCTGACGAGCCCCTGGCCATCCTTGTCGCCAGCGTCCTTGACCACTGGGCCCGGCGTGGTCAACGTTCCCCTAAGCGTGTCCGTTTCCGTCGGCCGCGATTGGCTGATAACCTTGGAATGGGATTCAAATATAACAATATTAAAAACGCACAGCACCGTTAATTGCGATGCTGTGCGTTTGTTGTTTTAATAATGCTTCATTACCCGTTCAATCTCCCGGTTCTGTTCCCGGCGTTTAATGGCCTCACGCTTGTCATACTGGTGCTTACCCTTGGCAACCCCCAGCAGGACCTTAGCATAGCCATGCTTGATGTACATCTTTAGCGGGATCAGGGTAACCCCCTTGTCCTGAAGGGTCCCGGTTAGGCGGTGGATCTCCTTTTTGTGGAGAAGAAGCTTCCGATTCCGAAGTGGATCCTGATTAAAGTAGGTCCCATTGTCGTATTCGCTGATGTGAACATTCATCAGCCAGGCCTCGCCATTCTTGATTTGGGCAAAGCCATCTTTAAGATTGACCCGGTGCGCCCGAACGGACTTGATCTCAGTCCCGGTTAGCACCAGCCCCGCCTCATAAGTATCCGTCACGAAATAGTCGTGCCGGGCTTTTTTATTTTGGGCAATTAAGTTGTCATTAGTGTGTTGGGATTTTTTTGCCATATTATCCCTCCATTGAAATTATGAGTGACGACGGCGTTTTCGCCGGCCCTCGGAATGATGATCACGTGAATTATTGTGGTGCCGACTCTGCCCCCGGTTGATCTGCCGGTTATTAACGTGACCATTGTGCTTGTTCCGGTCCCGCCGGTTGAAGTGACCGTGGTTCCCGCGGCGATCATCGTGCGGTACCCGAATCTTCGTGGTTGGCGTATTTTCCGGATGAACGATCTGGAAGTCAACCTCCCGCAGGTCCTTATCAACCCGGAGAAGCTTAACCTGAACCGGTTGACCGATTTGGAAGATCCGGTGCGTCTTGCGACCAATCAGGGCCAAGTGCTTCTCGGAGTATTCATAGTAGTCGTCATCCATCACACTGATGTGGATAAGCCCCTCAACCGTGTTCGGTAATTCGACAAACAGACCAAACTTCATCACGGAGCTAACTACCGCATCGAAGGTCTCGCCGATGTGGTCTTCCATGTATTCGGCCTTCTTCATGCTGTCGACATCCCGTTCCGTGTCGATCCCCCGCCGTTCAGTAACGGAGGTGTGTTCGGCAATCTCTGGCAGCTTGTCACGCCAGTGAGCTTTGGCCTTCTCGCCCTTGCCATGTTCATGGTACCACTTGATCAAGCGGTGCACCGTATCGTCAGGGTAACGCCGAATTGGCGAGGTGAAGTGGGTGTAGTATGGTGCCCCCAGGCCGAAGTGGCCCAGTTCTTCATCCGAGTACTTTGCCTGTTGCATACTCCGCAGCATCATAACCTGGACCATTTCTTCTTCTGGCTTGCCGGCGACTTCCTTTAAGACATTCTGCAGCATCTTCGGCTTAACGTTGTTGACGTCACCATGAACGGTAATACCAAAGACCTCCAAGAAGTCAACGAAGGACTTAATCCGATCCTTATCAGGTGTTTCGTGAATCCGGTAGAGGAATGGGACTTTCTCCTTGAAGTAGTGTTCCGCCACCGTCTCGTTGGCTGCCAGCATGAAGGACTCGATCATTCGCTCCGCCAGGCCCCGTTCCCGAAGCTGGATATCCGTCGGGTGGCCCTTTTAATCAACTATGATCTTGGCTTCTGGGGCCTCGAAGTCGATGGCGCCCCGCCGCTTCCGGTTCTTGAGCAGGATTCGGTGAAGCTCACCCATCGTCTCAAACATTGGGACCAGGTCCTTGTACTCAGCGATGGTCTTCGGATCGTGGGCCTCCAGGATCCGGTTAACGGCCTTGTAAGTCATCCGGGCATGAGACCGCATGACACTAGGGAAGATCCGGTGGTTGACAACCTTACCATTTTCGTCGATCTCCATCTCACAACTCATGGCCAGCCGTTCCTCACCCGGATTCAATGAACAAATCCCGTTAGACAGACGCTTTGGCAGCATTGGGACTACCCGGTCGGTTAGGTAAACCGAGGTTCCCCGCTTGAATGCTTCCTTGTCCAGCGGCGTCCCCGGCTTAACGTAGTGGCTGACGTCGGCAATGTGGACCCCGAGATGGTAATGACCATTGTCCATCTTCCAAGCCACGACGGCGTCATCCAAGTCCTTCGACTCGATGGCGTCAATCGTAACCAGTGGCTGGTCGGTGATGTCTTCCCGGCCCTTCTTTTCCTCTGGCAGAACGTGCATTGGAATCTTGTCCGCCTGCTCCAGGGCTTCCTTAGGGAACTCATGCGGAACATCGTGGGCGTAGATGACCGACATGATGTCGATGCCAGGCTCATCCTTATCTCCGATGACCTCTGTAACGGCCCCAGTCATGACCTTTGGTGAATCATCATCCGGGTAGGTAGCCACGGTGGCCGTAACCACTTGGTCATCCATTGGCTTCAGGCCTTGGTCAGTAACGAAGAAGCGATATGTATTCAGCTTCTTGTCCTTCAACAGGATCTCACCAATGTAGTTACCAACCGTCTCCTGCTTGAACTCACCGACCACCCGCTCGTAGTTGTGCTCGACGATGGACGTCACCTGTCCCTCAGGTCCCTGATCCGTTCCCGGCTTACCGGGGCGCAGGACCTTGACCGTCACCTGATCACCGTTTAGGGCATGCATGGTGTGGTCCGGGTTGATGTACATGTCCGGCAGGTCTGGATCATAGTCCACGAAACCGAAGCCCTTATCGTTACCATGAAAGGTCCCGGTCAATGGCTGTTGCTTGATCACAGCCTCGAATTCACCCTTGTCGGTCACCTGAACCTTCTTGTCCCGCTCCAGCTTTGCCAGGGCCTGGACAACTGGGGTAAACTGGTCGCCGTTATCCATTCCGAGATGGTAGGCGATCCGTTCAGCGGAGTAACTCACCCCCGCATTATCGGTTAAGTATTTAAGAATCTGATCTTCTAAATGCTGTTTATCGTTTGTTCTTATTGTCATCTGATACCTCGAATAGTTTTTGTAAATAATCTAAGACGTCCGCGAATAACTGGCGGTGGGCCGTATTGACCGTCAACAGGTGCGTGGCATCAGGATAGAAGTGGTAGTCCACCGCTGTTCCCTGAGCCCGCAACCGGTCAACCAACTGGGCACCGGACTGAGGATCAATCATCTCATCCCGACCACCTTGGGCAATAAAGAAGGGCTGGTGAATCTGGTCCAGGTCAGCGTCCAATTGCTTGGTCATCGCCTGGATTGCCGTCAACTGGGCTGGTAGGTGTTCCTTGATCCAGGCCATCTTTTCATCCACCGTCGCTTGCGGTGTCTTTTCCTTCCGGTAGTAATTCATTGCCAGCCGTGGGAAGTACTCTGGCACGTTTGACTGGCCCCAGGTGGTGATTGGAGAGGCAAAAACGCCCCCACCGCTCAGTTGAGCATCGTTCTCCAGGGCCCGGGTAGCAAAAAGACCACCCAGTGAAAGACCGAAGATTGCCAACTGATCGTGGCCGCTATCCCGCAACCGCCGAATGGCTAGCTGGGTGTCCTCCCACCAGGCAGCAGGGTCTCCCTCATCTAAAATTCGACAGGGATCGCCTCCATGCCCCGTGAAAACCGGCGCGTAGACGGTATAACCATGTTTCTGAAGGGTGCGACCCAGCATCCGCACATCGTTACTGTTACCCGAGTAAGCATGCAGCAGGATCACTGCTGGCCGTCCGCCATTGAAGTAAAATGGTTCACCCGTATATGTTTTCATCACTACCATCCTTTTCCAATAAAAAGAAAGCCCCCTGAATCGCTGCAGGGGGCACACTACCAATGTCTAATGTGATGATACGTAAACCAGTGCTAATGCCAGGATAAAGAAGATTGCCCCACAGATTGTCGTGACAATTTGCATGACCGCTTCAAAGCCACGGGCCTTACGCCGGGAGAAGAGGTCCCCCGCACCACCGGTCAGTGCTGACATTGCGTCGTTATCGTTCTTAGCTGGTTGCATCATTACACATGCGATTAAAACCACGCAATCGATTAAAAATAAAGTCATTAATGTGTTATACAAGGAATTTTCCTCCTAATACTTTACCCACTATATCTTTATTATCATACCATAAGCCCCGCTTGAATGCTATACGTTCGCATAGTGGGCCGCGCTCATTATCCGCCGATAACAATGGTTAGTCTTAGTAAAGTTAGCCCGGATCAACAGGGTGTCGCCAGCCTGAATAATCGTCTTACCATTAGGTATGATCTTGTCCTCGCCCCGGTAAATCAGGGTCACAATGGTATCAGACGGCCACGGGTAGTCCTTCACCTGACACCCGTCCAGCCGTGAGCCTGCGTAGACAGTCACCGGCATCGTAACGTTCTGGTCCGGCTTCTGCGGGTGCTTGCCGATGAAGGCATTGAACATCGCCGTGTAGACCGGTTCACCATGCAGGGCGTTGACGACTAGATAAGCCACCACCGCCACCGTCGCCAGTGGCATCAGGTGCGCCAGGGAACCCACCATCTCGGTGATCAACAAGATCGCAGTGAAGGGCGCCTTACTGATGCAGGCAAAGTACCCCGCCATCGCATAGATGATGAAGTTCGGCAGGTACTGCGCTGGTAACAGCCCCAACTGGTTCATCAGGGCACAATAGAATGCTCCCAGCACCGCCCCGAGTGTCAGGATCGGGAGGAAGATCCCCCCGGGTAACTGCGACCCGTAACTGATCATTGAGAAGACAAAGCGAAGAACAAAGAGCCCCAAGAAGAGGCCGACAGAAACCGGCATTAAGCGCAGGTTCCCAATCAATTGGTTCCCCCCACCCAGGGTTTGCGGCCAGAACCAAGCAATCGGGATCACCAGTAAGAAGGGAATCACTGGATAGGCGACTGGTGGTAACCACTTTAATTTAGCACTCCAACCGTTAAGGTGCAGGATTACAACCTGGTACAGGCGACCCAACAGCCCCAGCAGAAGTCCCAACACGATCAAGTGCCAGTAATATTTGGTGGGCAGCATCTGCTCATAGGGAACGTCCAGGACCGGGCGTAACCCAAAGAAAACCATTGAGACCATATTAGAACAGAGCGAACTGACGAAGGTTGCCAACCAGATCACCGGCGAGAAGTTGTGGTAGACCTCTTCAAGGATGAAAATGGTACTGGCGATCGGGGCGTTAAAGGCCGCCGCCAATCCAGCCGCCGCCCCGCTGGCGATGCCGACTTGGCGGTCCAGCTGGTTGGAATGGAGGCTTTCCGCCACCCCCTGACCGACCGTGGCTCCCAACTGAATCGACGGCCCTTCTCGACCAAGGTAGAGTCCAGAGCCGATTGCCAGGATCCCGCCGACAAACTTCCGCCAGAGGACCGGCCACCACTCCTCATCGAACTGGCTGGTCAGCTGCCCCTCGACCTGGGGAATCCCCGAACCCTTGATATTGGGGTTACGCTGCGCCATCCAGCCGAGCAGGAGTGCCAAGACCACTGAACCAGCGGCCCACAGGATTAGCCAGAGGGGATGCATATGAAAGTATTGAAAGCTCTTGCCGACCAGGATCAGGGCGTGCTGGATGGCCAGACGAAAGAGACTTACCACTACTCCAGTCAAGAGGCCGATCAGGATGGCCCGCACGAGTTGCTTGGTTTGACTGTCACGCTGAATATCTTTCATAAAATTTCTCCTAATTTTTGAAATCACCACACTATTCTACACTAAAATCGCCGACCCTGCTAAAGCATAGCTGGATCGGCGATTTTAATATTATTTATTGCTTACTGCTTCCCGGTGCCGGAAAAGATATACCAGGGTTGCCACAACTAAGACAGCAGCACCGACGATTACCGAAATCCGGGTATCGGGGTTAATGAACATGAAGACCACAATCACGATCAACATGATGAAGGCAAAGTAGTTTGAGAATGGGTACAACGGTAGCTTGAACGGGTGATTGACCATCACATCCGGATTGTTGTGCCGGAAGCGCAGTTCAGCCAATAGGATCACAAACCATGGAATCATCCCCGGCAGAACGGATGAGCTGAAGACCACCACGAACATGTCGGCCGTCGACTTACTGTAGATCGACGCAATCATGTCGATAACGAACCCAAGCAGGATTCCTCCAGAGATACCCAGGATGGCGGCATCCGGAACAATCCGCTTGGAGAGCCGGCCAAAGATCTTCGGGGCATCCCCCTCGTGGGCCAGCTTAAAGAGCATCCGACTGGAACTGTAGATTCCGGAGTTGGCACCGGACAAGGCTGCCGTCAGCACCACGAAGTTGATAATGGAGGCCGCAGCTGTGATCCCGACCTTAGCAAAGGTGGAAACAAACGGGGAACCAACACTTGAAAGCTTGTTCCAGGGGTAGATCGTCACGATGACGAAGATTGCCCCAACGTAGAAGATCAGGATTCTGAAGAGCACCGACTTAACGGACTTAACAATGGCCTCCTGTGGGTTAGCAACCTCACCGGCGGAAATCCCCAGCAGTTCAATTCCCTCATATGAACCAACAATGATCGACATAGAGAAGAAGAAGCCGCTGACGCCCCCAGTGAAGAAACCACCATGGGCCCAGAGATTACTGAAGCCGGTGGGATGCCCCCCATTGCCGAAGCCGAAGAAGATTACCATGAAACCGAGTAGGATCATAAAGATGATCGTGACGACCTTGATCATCGCAAACCAGAATTCCAACGAGCCATACGCCTTGGCACTCGCCAGGTTGGCTAGGACCAGGAAGACAATGATCACGATCCCGGCAATCCAGGTGTGCATGTGCGGCCACCAATACTTAAGGTACTCTGTCGCCGCGACAACCTCTGACATCCCAACCACAATGTATTCAAAGACATTGGCCCACTTGGCTAGGTAACCAGCCAGGGGGTGGACATACTCGGTGGCATAGTCCGCAAACGAGCCAGTTCCGGGGTTGATGTAGATCATCTCCCCCAAAGCCCGCATTACAATGTAGAGGATCAAGCCGACAAAGGCATACGCCAACATGACGGATGGTCCGGTCCACTTAATCGTTGAGGTCGCCCCCATGAACAGGCCGACCCCAATGGCCCCACCAAGCGAAATCATCTCCATCTGCCCCGCCGTCATTGACCGCCGGAGCTTTGGCGCATTATCTTTCATTTTCTATCAAGTCCCTTTCCTAATTTAACTCTAGGAAAGTATATTATAGATTTGTATAAATTTCTACGTTTTTCTCATTATTTTGTAATCAAAAGGGAGCGACCACCGCAGTCGCTCCCACTTGCTTATTTGATATTAAGACTGTTCTTCACCAGCATCTTGACGTCCCGGTCAGTCGAACAGTTATTGATGGCATCGGTTACCACCCGTCGGCACTCCCGGGTATCCAGCTTACTCATCATGCTCCGGGTTCGCAGCACAGTCGAAGACGACATCGAGTAGGCATCTAGGCCTAGCCCCATTAATAGTGGCAGAGCCCACTTGTCCCCCGCCATCTCTCCACACATGGCGACCGTGATCTTATGCTCATGAGCAGCATCGATCACATGCTTAAGGAGGGCCAGGAATGCTGGGTTAAGAGGCTGGTAGAGGTACGAAACCGCGTCACTCCCCCGGTCGGCGGCGAAACTGTATTGGATCAAATCATTGGTCCCAATACTGAAAAAGTCAACCTCCTTCGCCAGGTTAGCGGCATTGACGGCCGCTAAAGGAATCTCAACCATGATCCCGAGACGAATATCATCCCCGAGGCCCGGTTGAGTAGCCTGCAGTTCTGCCTTGCATTCATTGAAGATCTGCTTGGCCTGCCGTAGTTCCTGCACCGTCGCAATCATCGGGAACATGATCGACAACGGTCCGTATTGGGAGGCTCGAATTAGGGCACGCAGTTGAGGCTTGAAGATCTCGGGATGGTTCAAGCACAACCGGATTGCTCGATAGCCGAGGAAAGGATTCATTTCCCGAGGCAACGGTAAGAATGGTAGGGGCTTATCCCCACCAATATCCAGGGTCCGCACCACAACCCGTTTTCCTTGCATATTGATGATTACTCGCCGGTAAGCCTCAAACTGTTCATCCTCTGTTGGCAGGTGGTCACTGTTCATGTAGAGGAACTCCGAACGGAAGAGGCCAATTCCTTCTGCCCCTTGTTGGATCACATCACCAACATCATCCGGCGTTCCAATGTTGGCTGTAATCCGAAAGCGTTGACCATCCTTAGAAATCGACGGCGCGTCAACTAATCGGGCCCATTCAGCGGTCCGCTCGTCAAAACCCGCTGCCTTCTGCCGATAGGAATTAATCTGGGCATCAGTCGGATCAACCACGACGGTGCCGCTCAGGCCATCGACCACCAGCCGTTGGTTATTCCTAATGTAAGTTGTCGCATCATTAGTCCCAACCACCGCTGGAATACGGAGGGTTCGGGCCATGATGGCTGCATGGCTAGTCCGTCCCCCACGATTAGTCACAATCCCCTTGATCAGCTTAGGATCCATCTGCGAAGTATCCGACGGAGTCAATTCATCAGCCACAATAATTACCGGATGAGTAATCGCCGCCAGAGTTGGCAACTTCTTACCTAGCAGGTGGCTGAGCGTCCGCTTGGCAATATCCCGAACATCCGTTGCTCGCTCCTGCATATACTGGTTGTCTTTCATGGCAGCCAGCATGTTGGCGAAGTTCCCGGTTATCTTGCTGACGGCCTCCTCCGCATTTACTTGAAGGGTATCGATCTCACCCTTGATCTGACCAAGCATCTCGGGATCAGAAAGAATAGCGATGTGGGCATCAAAGACATCCAGTTCCTTATCACTCAATCTTTTTCGCGCGTTTTCCTTAATCTGCTGCAGGTCGGCAATTGAAGCATTGAAGGCCGCCTTGACCCGCTGGTATTCCTGTACTGGATCTGTTATCCGTCGCTTCTCAAACGATAGGTCAGGTGTCGTCAGCAGGTAGGCTGGGGCAATACCCACCCCATCGCTGGCCGCAATTCCCTGAATGTCTTTTGGCATACTATTTCCCCCTCTAAACTTACACCGAATGACTTACCTACTAGCATTATAACCCATTTCACCATTCAAAAAAGGGCCAGCTCCCACTTAAGAGAGCTAGCCCTTTAACGTTAACTTATTTAGATTAAATTAACGGTTTTCGATGTCTTGACGAGCTTGTTCACTCAGGTTGTAGAATGAGTGAATACCCTTGTATTGAGCAACATCGCCAAGTTGGTCTTCGATCCGCATAAGTTGGTTGTACTTAGCAAGACGATCAGTCCGGCTCATAGAACCAGTCTTGATTTGGCCGGCGTTAGTAGCAACAACCAAGTCAGCAATCGTCGTGTCTTCAGTTTCACCAGAACGGTGTGAAACGATGGCAGTGTAACCAGCTTCCTTAGCCATTTCGATAGCTTCAACAGTTTCAGTCAAAGTACCGATTTGGTTAAGCTTGATCAGGATGGAGTTAGCGGCACCCATCTTGATACCCTTCTTCAGGTAGTCGGTGTTAGTTACGAAGAAGTCGTCACCAACAAGTTGAACCTTCTTACCAAGTTCCTTGGTAAGGGTTACCCAGTCATCCCAGTTGTTTTCGTCAATTGGGTCTTCAACAGAAACGATTGGGTACTTTTCAATGATGCCGGACAGGTACTTGATCCATTCGTCAGTAGTGAATTCTTCACCAGTTGACCAACGAAGCTTGTACTTCTTAGCGTCGTCGTCCCAAAGTTCGGAAGCGGCAACGTCAAAGGCAATGGCAATGTCCTTACCTGGCTTGTAGCCGGCGTCCTTGATAGCCTTGATCAAGTATTCGAATGGTTCAGCGTTGTTAGCAAAGTCAGGAGCAAATCCACCTTCGTCACCAACAGAGGTTACCTTACCAGCAGCTTCCAATTCCTTTTTGAGGGCGTGGAAAGTTTCTGAACCCCAACGAATAGCTTCACGAACAGTTGGTGCACCAACTGGCATGATCATGAATTCTTGGAAGTCAACCTTGTTATCAGAGTGGGCACCACCGTTGATAACGTTCATCATTGGCGTTGGCAATACGTGAGCGTTGAAACCGCCAAGGTAGTTGTAAAGAGGAACTTGCAGTTCATCAGCAGCAGCCCGAGCAGCAGCTAATGAAACGGCCAAGATAGCGTTGGCACCAAGCTTACCCTTGTTTGGAGTACCATCCAACTTGATCATTGCCTTATCGATAGCAATTTGGTCGGTAACTTCCATACCAACAATTTCCTTAGCAATAATGTCGTTAACGTTAGCAACGGCCTTCAGTACGCCCTTGCCACCGAAACGGTTCTTGTCACCGTCACGCAATTCAACGGCTTCGTGTTCACCAGTTGAAGCACCTGATGGGACAATCCCACGGCCAACACCGCCAGCTTCAGTGTAAACTTCAGCTTCAACGGTTGGGTTACCACGTGAATCAAGAACTTCACGTGCATAAATATCTGTAATAAGTGACATTTTGATGAATCTCTCCTCTGTCTTATATTTGGATACATTCCACAAGTAATATTGTATTATTTTGCACAACTAAAAACAAGCTTTTCGCCGCTAATGATTAACGATTTGTAAAAAGGTTTGGGGGTCCAGACTGGCAACACCAACCAGTGCGCCATCAATATCTGGCTGGGCCATCAGCGCTCCGACATTCTTAGTCGTAACACTGCCCCCGTACAGGATCCGGATGTTATTAGCTACTTTCGAGCCATACATATCTGAGATGGTCTGCCGAATTAGGTAACAGCCCTCTTCGGCCTGATCTGGATCCGCACTCTGGCCGGTACCGATTGCCCAGTTCGGCTCATAGGCAATCGTAACCTTTTCAACTTCGTCCTCGCTCAAGTCCTTGACATCAGCTAGGATCCGGTTGACTACCCAGTGGATCTTCTGGTCATAGGCAATTCGCCGGCCCATCGTGTCGTCACAGCAGACAATGGGGCAAAGACCATTAGCCAGGGCCGCCTTAACCTTCTTATTGATCAGCTCGTCGGTCTCATGAAAATAGTTACGCCGTTCGGAGTGACCAAGAATGACGTGGTGAATTCCGGCAGCATAAAGCGCCTTGGGACTCGTCTCACCGGTAAAGGCCCCACTATCCTCATAATAACAATTCTCGGCCATGACCTTCAGTGGCGAACCAGCCGCCGCCGACACCATCGGCACTAGTGCCAAAGTTGGTGCCGCCAAGGCCGTCTCCTGTTGACTGACTGGTGGTAGCTGGTCCTTAATCTGCTTGACGAAAGCCACCGCCTCGTCAACTGTCTTGTTCATCTTCCAGTTGCCCGCAATCATTGGCACCCGCATTGCTTCATCGCTCCTTTGAAAAAAAGCGGAACCGCCACTTAGTACGGTTCCGCTTGTAAAGATTAGATTACTTTTCAGAAATTGCAGCAATTCCTGGTAATACCTTACCTTCAAGGTAGGTCAGGGAAGCCCCACCACCAGTGGAGATGTGGGTAAGCTTACCAGCAACACCCAATTGCTTAACAGCGGCAGTTGAGTCACCACCACCAACAATCGTGGTTGCGTCAGCTAAGGTACCAAGGAACTTACCAACTTCGAGGGTACCCTTAGCAAAGTTAGGCTTTTCGAAGACACCCATTGGACCGTTCCAAACAACCGTCTTAGCGTCCTTCAGAACGTTTTCGAATTCCTTGACTGACTTTGGACCGATGTCAAGTGCCATCCAGCCATCGTCAATGTCGCCTTCAACAACCTTGGTGTTAGCGTCATTGTCGAACTTGTCAGCAACTACGTTATCGATTGGCAGAACGATCTTGTCGCCGGCCTTGTCAAGGATTTGCTTGGCAACATCAATCTTATCCTTTTCAACTAAGGAGTCACCAGTCTTGATGCCCTTGGCAGCGTAGAAGGTATAAGCCATCCCCCCACCGATGATGATCTTGTCAGCCTTGTCGAGCAGGTGATCGATAACACCGATCTTGTCAGAAACCTTGGCGCCACCTAAGATGGCAACAAATGGACGTTCTGGATTGTCAACAGCGTCACCCAAGAACTTGATTTCCTTTTGCATCAGGTAACCGGCAGCAGCCTTGCCTGGCATGTTAGTAGCAATACCAACGTTGGAAGCGTGCTTACGGTGAGCAGTACCGAAAGCATCGTTAACGAAGACGTCACCGAGTGAAGCCCAGTACTTACCTAATTCAGGGTCGTTACCAGATTCACGCTTGACGTATTCGCCATCCTTAACATCTTCGTAACGGGTGTTTTGAACAAGCAGAACATCACCGTTGTTCATGTTGTTGATAGCATCTTCAAGCTGCTTACCTTCCGTTACTGGAACAAAGGTAACTGGCTTGTTCAGCAGGTTGGAAAGCCGTTCAGCAACTGGACGAAGGGACAGACCTGGCTTGTCTTCTTCCTTCTTGATCCGGCCAAGGTGGGAGAACAGAATTGCCCGACCACCGTGGTCAATAACGTACTTGATAGTTGGCAGTGCGGCAACGATCCGGTTGTCATCGCCAACGACACCATCCTTAATTGGGACATTGAAGTCAACCCGCATTAAGACCTTCTTGCCTTCTAATGGCAGGTCTTCAACAGTTAATTTAGCCATAACTATGTGTTTCCTCCTTCTCTGTTAAGAAAAAGGTGGTTGGAGTCTCCTCCTCCCACCTTTTACAAAAAGCTTATTTAAGCAATCAGATTAAAGTTCTGCAAAGTGAAGCAGAGTCCGAATCATGTTGCAAGTGAAGCCGTATTCGTTGTCGTACCAAGCAACGGTCTTAACTAATTGAG
>CAMCCW010000010.1 GCA_945873395.1 uncultured Lactobacillus sp.
TTCGGGTTTTCCGAATGCTTGAGGCCATTTGTGTACCGCGCCGCTGACTTTTGATCTATGTAACAGACTTAAGTCACAGCCCCTTTTTGTATTAATGCTTAATTAGTTGGTACTCGTCCTTTGGTACCCCATCCAAGAGTGGGGTCGGCGTGCCAGTCACCGTCAGGGTCAGGGCGTGCATAGCCCGGGAACAGATCGTGTAGAGCAGCTGACGCTCATCGTCACCATGGTATTCCTGGTCATTAGCATTCCAGACGATCACCGCGTCGAACTCCAGTCCCTTGGCCAGGAAGGATGGTACGATGATCGGTCCCTTGACCAGCCGTTGGTTTTCGGTTCGGATCAGGGTTGTCTTGACATTGCGACGCTCCAGTTCCTGGTACAGCTTCTCGCAATCCCCCAGGTCCTTGCCAATAATGGCAACCGCGTCATGTTCATCTCGGTACTTCTCAAGGGTAGCAACCACGGTGTCGACACTCTTCTCTGTCGTGCTATCGACAATCACCTGCGGCAGGTCACCATTCCGATCAAAGGCCTCGATAGCTTCCCCGTCGACGAGCAGGTGCTTGGTGAAGTCCGTGATCTGCTTGGTCGACCGGTAGGACTTCGTTAATTGAACCACCTTAGTCTTCTCCGGATCAAACATCGTTCCCAGCTGCTTCAAGAGAGAATGGCTGTTGGAATGAGTGAAGATCGCCTGGTTGAGGTCACCCAGTAAAGTGTACTTGGCCTTTGGAAAACGATACTTCAGGTAGGCAAGCTGGTAGGCATCGTAGTCCTGAACCTCATCGACGAAGACATAACGGATGTCACGTTGTCCCTTGCGACCGGTGATCAGGTCATAGAGGTAGAGGTAGATCGTGATGCCACTTGCACTGATCTGGCCCTTCTTCAAATCCTCTTTTACTTGGTCAACGTATTCCTGCCATTGATCAGCAGTCAGATCGTATTCCGCCAGGTTGAGCAGTTTAGGGGTGACCCGCAGGAGGTGGAGAAACTGACCGTTGATATTGAGCCATTGGTTGTGGTTGATGGCTCGTTTGACTGGTTCTAGTGCCCGCATTACGATCCGCCGGGCCAGGAAGCGGTACTCTTTGTCGTCATTCTCGAACTCCCGGGGCTCGTTGGCGAAGAGTTCATCGATTTGCTCCTTGCTCAGGTCCTGAATCCGCTGTTCGACCCACTTGCTCCGCATCTCACTGGAGACACGGTGATTCAAGTACTTAATCAGGACTTCCTTTGTCCCATCCAGGCGGTTACCGAGGTTGTAGTTATTATTGAAGGAATAGTAGATCTCCTTGATCTTCTCCTTGCTGATGAAGACCTTTCCATTAAACATGATGTTGCGGAAACGCATGTTGGCGTGCCCTAAGTGCTTGGCATAGCGGCCCGTCAGCTTGAAGTAGTGAAGACTCGTGACGAGGCGTTGGATCTTCTGGGCGGTCGCCGTCTGGTTGGCCGCAAAGCGCTGCGCCAGAGTCTGTACATGCAGCCGCGGTACCCGCCGGTTAACGAACTGGAAGTAGGTCATCTGGACCATGTTGTGTTCCCCTAGTTCCGGTAGCACCTGGTCGATGTAGTCGTTGAAGAGCTGGTTTGGCGAGAAGAGGACCACCTGGGAGGAGGTCAGGTTGCCCCGGTAACGGTAGAGCAGCCAGGCAACCCGCTGCAGGACCGCCGCCGTCTTCCCGGAGCCGGCTGCCCCTTGAACAAAGAGCAATTCGTCCTTGGTGTCCCGGATGATCTCGTTTTGGGTCCGTTGAATCGTTGTTACAATGCTCTTCATCTTGGTACTGGAGTGATTACCCAGGGCTTCGAGGAGCATCTGATCACCAACCTGTTCATCGGTATCAAAGATGGTTACAATCGTTCCGTCCTTAATCTGGAACTGGCGCTTCAACGTCAGGTCAACTTCCTGCTTACCAACTGGGGTATCGTAGCTGACCTTACCCAATTTACCCTCGTAGTAAACAGAAGAAATCGGGGCCCGCCAGTCATACACCAGGAAGTGATCGGGTCGGTCACTGAATGAGGCCAGGCCGATGTAAATTGACTCTGGCTTGGTGGCGCCCTTCTCTTGGAAGTCGATCCGGGCAAAGTATGGCTTCTTTTCCAGCCGCTGCAGAGTTGCCAAGTGATCAGCTGCGTGCTGCCAGCTGTTCTGCCGCTCATCCAGCATCTGTTGCTGGGCACGGAAGGACATCGCCGTATCCATCATCCCTGAATAGGTTGTCGTATTAAGGTGAATGTCATCAATCTGCTTGTTAATTCCCTTGATGTCGTGCTTGGCGGTGTTGATCTTCTGTTCGGCCTTCCCTTCAGCCTTCTTGATCTCCGTCACCACGTGGTCCAAGTGTTCCTGTTCATACTTTCTTACTGAATCTTCAACCACAGATATCTTCCTTTCTGCTTAAGGGACGCATCCCGCTAAAATCGTCTTACTATTATATCATCATCACCAGGACGACCGTTAACGTTTCGCCGGGGCGGTTAAAGGATTGCTTAATTTTTATGAGAATGCTAGGCAATGGTAGATTAAACAGCCTACAATAAAGAGTAGTATTCTTTTGTTCGAAAGGAGAGGGTTTCATGGCCCACATTTTTTATATTCTAACCCACATTGCGGAAACCCTGATTCCAATGTTTCAATGGCTGGGGCCGTGGAGCTATGTCATCCTCTTTACCTTAGTATTTATGGAAACGGGACTAGTGGTCTTTCCCTGGCTGCCAGGTGGATCACTAGTTTTTTTAACCAGTTCTTTTATCGCGGTCAAGCCGATCCTGAAGATGGAGATCGTGATCCCCGTCTTCTTCTTCGCCGCCTTTATCGGTGATTCCGTCAACTACTATATCGGACACCGCCTCTCACACTGGCGTTGGCTCAAACACCAGCTGGAGGGGCCACGGATGGTCGAGGCAGGTAAGTTTCTTAACCGCTACGGCTTCTGGGCGGTCGCCTTTGGTCGCTTCGTTCCTTTCATCCGGTCCTTTATTCCCCTGATCTCTGGAATCATGGGGTACAGCTTCCACCGCTTCACCATCGCCAATATGGTCGGGGTCGCTTCCTGGGTGGCCTTGGGGTGTGGTTGTGGCTACTTCTTCGGGACCATTCCGTTCGTCCGTAAGCACTTCTCACTCCTCATTTTAATATTCGTCCTAATTGCTCTCGCGATCGCCGGCGTGACCTTCGCCATCAAGATGATCCGGCAGAAAATCATCAAGAAGAACCGGATGCTGTAGGAAAGCTTGTTTACTACTATTTGCATGACATTTCATGTTAAAATAAGTTCAGGATTTTATTCAATTTATTAAAGGAGTTTTTTGTACCATGGCAATTCATGTTTACTTTGTTCGTCACGGCCAGACCTACCTGAACCGTTACAACCGTATCCAGGGCTGGTCTGATGCCCCACTTACCGAAAAGGGTCAGGAGGATGCTAAGCGGGCCGGCAGAATGCTCTCCAAGGTACATTTCGACTACCTCTTCAGCAGTGACCTGCCACGGACACTGGCTACCTCCCGCCTACTTTTAGCTGCAGATCCGAACACCGACATCACGGAGCCGATTCCTGAACCAGCTTTCCGGGAAGAATTTTTCGGCTCATTCGAAGGTCAAAACGGTCCATCATTTGCCGACTTCCTTGGTGGTGCTGAGGGTTACCATACCTTTGCCGAAATGGTCGGTGGCTGGGGCCCTGACAAGTTAAAAGACAAGGTTGCCGCGGCTGACCAATACGGTGATGCTGAGGACCACGTACAATTCTGGAACCGGGTCAACAAGGGCTTTGACCGCCTGCGTGCCCTTCCAGATGGTTCGACGGTTGTCGTAGTTTCTCACGGGGCCACGATTCGCTCCATCGCCGCTCACTACTCCACTGAAATAGATCCTGGTGAGTCACCACGCAACGGGAGCATCACTAAGCTGACCCTTGATGGTGACTCTACTCACGTTGATTTCTACAACAAACTTGAAATACCTGAATAATTAATCCACAAAGGGGGAAAATACTCTTCAATGGATACCAACATACAATCTGATGAATTAGTAATCATCACCGGCCTGGACACGGGCCAAGAAGACTATGACTACTCCATGGTTGAACTGGCCGAACTGGCCCAGGCCAACCACATGGACGTTGTTCAACGGGTCGACCAAGTCATCGACCGGCCTAATCCTGCTACCTACTTCGGTAAGGGGAAGGTTCAGGAGATCAGTGACGTGGCCGCCGCTAACCACGCCACCACGATTGTCACTAACGATGAACTGACCCCTAGTCAGCTCCGGAACCTTGAAGAAGAGACCGGCTGCCGGATCTTGGACCGGACCGCCCTAATTCTAGAAATCTTTGCTACTCGGGCCCAGACTAAGGAAGCCAAGCTCCAGGTCCAAATCGCCGAGCTCCAGTACCGCTTGCCACGTCTGCAGACCAGCGCTAGTCAACGCCTTGACCAGCAGACTGGTGGCGGGAGTGGCTTCACCAACCGTGGTGCCGGGGAAACTAAGCTGGAAATGGATCGGCGGACGATCCAACACCAGATCTCTCACCTGCGGCACGAACTAGCCGCCATTGACAAGTCCGAACAGACTAAGCGGAAGCAGCGAGCCAAGAGCGAAATTCCAACGGCCGCCCTGGTCGGCTACACCAACTCCGGTAAGTCCACCATCATGAACGGGCTGGTTAAGCGTTATGGCAAGGTGGAAGACAAGACGGTCTTTGAAAAGGACATGCTCTTCGCTACTCTGGACACCAGCGTGCGGCGGATGACCCTGCCCGACCAGAAGGAGTTTCTGCTCAGTGATACTGTCGGGTTCGTCAGCAAGTTGCCGACCCAGCTGGTAGAATCATTCAAGTCCACCCTGGCCGAAGCTGCTAACGCCGACCTCCTCATCCAGGTAATCGACTACTCCGATCCTCACTACGAGGAAATGATGGAAACGACGAAGAAGACCCTCAAGCAGATCGGCATTCACGACATTCCAATGGTCAACGTCTTTAACAAGGCCGACAAGACGGAGATCGAGTTCCCCGTCTTGGAGGGTGACGACCAGATTGTCATCTCGGCTAAACAGGGCGCATCCCTGGAGCTGCTGGTGGACATTATCCGTAAGCACCTCTTCAAGGACTATGTCCAAACCAAGCTCTTGATACCGTTCGCCGATGGTCAGGTAGTCTCCTACCTCAACGAGCACTCCAACATTCTGGACACTGAATACCAGAACAACGGAACCCTGTTGACAGTTGAAGCCGCCCCGCAGGACTACCAGCGCTTTGCTAAGTATGAAGTTAAATCATGATAAAATGAAGCTGAGAAAGGCGTGAAACCTTCCTCAGCTTTTTTACTCCATAAAACGTTATCTTCATCAAAAGAGGGGCCTTACTATGACAGATATTCCATTTCAAGCCGAAAGTTTCGTCCAGTTTCCTACCGGCCGGGTGAGCCTGGCTGACATTCACGCAATCTTCAAGACAATGCCCTACGAACTCGATTATGTCAATGCCGATGACCAGTATGTCTGGTACTCCCCGAATCCCTGGCGTGATGATGACCGGCTCCAACAACGGCTCACCCACTCCGTTCTCGGCTGTCATCCAAAGCGGGTGGTGCCAATGGTCAATAAGGTCCTCAGTCTCCTTCACAGTGGGGAAAAGGACATGGTCGAATCGCCCCAGGTAATGGACGGTCACCGGACCCTCATCCGTTACTATGCCATCCGGGACGCAGCGGGTAACTACCTTGGTGCCCTTCAGGTGACTGAGGACGTCGAACATATCTGCCAGCTTGGTGAGCAGCATGCCTTCGAGCACGGTATCGTAGAAGGCCAAGTTGTCGATGGGATCACGACCGCCTCAATTGCAGATCACCAGGATGATCAAGATTATCCCAAATAACATAAATAACAAAGAAGCCATCGCAAACCAGAGTTACTAGTTTGTGATGGCTTTACTATTTTACAGGCGAACCTCGTTGCGTGAGTGTTGACCATTAACAACTTTGACGACATCATTCAGGCTGATCTCAACCATGTTCCGAATCGAAGTCTGAGTAAAGAAGGCTACGTGCGGCGTGATCAGGACGTTTGGCATAGCCTGGAGTTGCTTGTAGTCACTCGGCAGGTCATCAACTGATACCTCTTGGTTGAAGAAGCCGGTCTCATCCGCCAGAGTATCAAGTCCAGCACCGGCAATCTCCCCATTCTTGAGAGCGTCGATCAGGTCAGCGGTGTTGATCAGGGCACCCCGGGCCATATTGATGATAATGGCGTTCTTCTTCATCGCCGCAAACTGTGGTGCTGCCAGCATGTTCTTCGTGCTAGGAAGCAGCGGCGTGTGCAAGGAGATGATGTCCGCAGTCTTGATAATCGTGTCGAGGTCGGTGTACTCAACAAACGGTGCGTACTCGACGTTCTTGTTTGGATCATAGGCCAAGACCCGGGCACCGAGGGCCTTGTAGATCTGGGCGGTTGCCCCACCAATATTCCCCAGGCCGATGATGCCGACCGTCTGGTTATAGATCTCGTTACTGATCAGCTCAGGATTCCAGCGGAAGTCACCTTTTTCCATCCGAGTAGTGTAATCGCCAATGCGCCGCAGGAGGTACATTGCATGGGTCAGGCCCATTTCCGCGATAGCTCGTGGTGAATAAACGGCCACGTTGGTTACCGTGATTCCATTGTCCCGACAAGCATCCAGGTCGAACATATCAAAGCCAGCGGTCCGTGTTGAAATCTGCTTGATTCCCATTGCAGCAAGCTTTTGATACAGTTCCGGACCTCCCAGTGGCTTGGTCTGCTGGGTTGAGATCCCATCGAATCCCTGAGCCTCATCAACCGTCTGCGCGTTGAGCTGCTCAGTCACCATCTTGACCTCGTTGCCAGTCTCCTTCATCCATTCCTTAACGTATTCTCGTTCGGCGTTTCCAGTGCCATACATGATAATCTTCATAGTACTCATTCCTTTTCTGAAAGCTCTTACATTAATAGGATAACACTGAACTTATCGGTCGTCACCCTAAAGATTGCCCGATAAGTATCGGCACAAGACACAAAAGCGCCCGTTACCATTTTGGCAACGAGCACTCTATTAATTACTTGTTATCCCGATCGGACTGGATTCCACCATCGTTTTCCATCTTGTCGAGGAACTTCTGGTTCTTGTCCACCCGTGGGAAAAGGTTAAATGTATGAGAACGAATCCCAGCCATTGAAGCCCACAGCAGGAGGAAGAATACTACCGTGATTCCTAGCAGGACGGAGTTGCAGAACATGGCGTAGTGCTGTCCTAAACCACCAGCAATTGCTTGCCGCAATCCCTGAATAGAATAAGTCATCGGCAGGTACCAGTGAATTACGTTGTAGAACTTCATGGTAACTTCCATTGGGAAGGTCCCACCAGAACCACCAAGTTGCAGCATCAGCAGAACCATGGCCAGGAAACGACCAGGGTTATCAAAGGTCATTGACAGGAACATCACGATTGCCATCGAGGCTAATCCGAAGCAGATCGTGGTGAAGATGAAGGTCGGCACGTACTCAACGTTCAGACCACAGGCCATCATAATCACATCTTCCACCACAGCCATAGTGATGGCAACTGTGCTACCGATCACAACCTTACTACCCCACCAAGCAGTTGCTGACTTGCCTGGTGCTGCGATCCGCCGAATTGGGTAGACGAAGTTGAAGACCAGCATACCAACGTAGAGGGCAACAGACAGAACGTAAGGAGCCAGGGCGTGACCGTAGTTCGGTACGTAGCTGTAGTTCTTGTGTTGCAGCTGCGTTGGTTCAGCAAACATCTTGGCGGTCCGAGCGGTTGGCTTAATGCCGTTAATAGCCTTAGCACCCTTGCCCAGTGAGGAAGCCAACCGACCAGCACCAGCGTTCAACCGGGCAATTCCGGAGATCAGAGCTGGTGAGTTGTCTTGAAGTTGCTGAGTTCCGGCAGCTAACTGGTTAACCCCAGCAACCAGGGTTGGAATCTGGTTGTTAAGCTGACCGAGCGCACCGGCTAACTGCATGGCACCGGAGTTCAACTGACCGCTATTAGCGTTCAGTTGACTGATCCCGCTACCCAGTTGACCAACACCAGCCGTGTACTGACGAACACCACCGGCAAGTTGACTAGCACCGGATTGAAGGGCACCAGTGTTGGCAGCTAATTGACCGGCACCAGCGGCAGCGGTGTGAACACCGGCTGTGTACTGGTTGATGCCAGATTGAAGTTGAGCTATACCAGCTGATGACCGATTATTAAGTTCGCTAGCACCTGCGGCCAGTTGCGCAGTGCCATCTTGCAGGGCCTTGATTTGGCCTGGCAGACCAGCGATTGTTCCCTTATAGCCATCAAGTTGACCAAGCAATTGGTTAGCCTGGTTCATAACAGTAGTTGCCTGATCAATTGTCCCAGACATATTGCTCAGGTTTCCTAACTGAGATTGCAGATCCTTAAGGCTACCGCTAAGGGCACTCATCTGTTGCAAAGTTCCAGACATACCTTGAATAGTTTCAGCGTTTGACTTGGCCATTCCAGCAATTTCTTGCAGTTGACCCTTGATCTTATCATCACTTGTGCTTCCAGCAAGGGCAGCAGCTGTAGCAGCGATCTTAGCATCATTACCAGCCACGCCATTCAATTTACCAAGTTCGCCTTGAGCACTGCTGATAGCACCACCGGCCTCTTGAAGCTTGCCAGCGGCAGCAGAGGCTTGAGTTAATGATGTCTTAGCCTGACCAAGGGCAGCACTTAATTGAGCAATACTACTTTTCATTTGATCAGCCTGGTTCAGGGCACCCATGATTCCGTTGGTGTCAATCCCATTAATTGAATTAGTTACCTGATTATTAATCTGGTTAGCGCCATCTGCGAGTCGACGAGTTCCACCAGTAATATCACTTAATTGGGAACTGCCCTGCCGAAGTGCAGCACTATTACTATCCAGAGTCCCCAGACCGGCATTCAGTTGGTTAACCCCGCCAGCAAACTGGCCAACACCAGACTGGAGCTGACTAGCACCGCTGTTTAGGGCACCAGAATTGGCAACTAATTGACTAACCCCGGCACCAAGGAGACCAACACCACCTGTGTACTGCTGGATCCCGTTGGCGAGGGTCTGACTACCGTTGGCCAGTTGGGCTGCACCTGCAGTCAATGGAGCAACCCCCATCCGCAGCTGTTGGACACCATTGTTGACCTGGCTAACTCCGGCAACGTATTGGTTAACCCCGTCGTTCAGAGTTACGATCCCGCTGTCCAACTGTTTAGCACCACTAGCGGCACGGTTCATCCCCTTGCCGACCACGTGGAGTTCCTTGAACATTGCGGAAGCGTAGGCATTAGTAACCGATGCCCGAATCTTAGTGTTCAGTTGTTGCATCCCCATTTGGGAGATAACCTCACCAATCATGTTCAGTGAGTCGTTAGTCTCGTACTTCAGCTTCATCGTCTTCGGATGCTTGTCCAGCACCGTCGTAGCGTTCTTGGAGAAGTCCTTCGGGATAGTAACCACCGTGTAGTACTTCCGCCCTTTCAGACCGTCCTGGGCCTTCTTAGCGGAAACAAATTCCCACTTCAGGGCGTGGTTGGTTTTCAGATTCTTGATTGTCTGATTACCAACATCCATCTTGCGTCCTTGATACTCAACCGGGATGTCCTTGTTGACAACCGCGACTGGCAGGTCCTGAGTGTTCCCATAGGGGTCCCATACAGACTTCAGGAAGAAGATACTATACAGGAAGGGGATCACACAGATTACCAGGGTTGAAATCAGCAGGATTTTGTTGTGGTAGATATTTTTAAACTCCTGCTTGATCATTTCCCACATTTCTCTTTTCACCTCTAATTGCTCATTACTTAATGTTGTTCGGAAAGGGCATTAACAGACTCCCGAGCGAAGCTGATAATCTCTTCAACGGGCACGTCATAGTTCTTGCTCTGCCACCAGTGGAAGGCTCCCAAGATTGAACCACTTAGTGTATAGGCCAGCAGCTCTGGGTTATCCGTTTTTTGCAGTGCCTGGATAATTGGGTCCTTACTCTCCTGTTCACGCCGTTCCAAGAAGATCTGCGTCAGGATCTGCAACATCTCTGAATAAAGTGAGCTGTGTGAGTCACTGGCTGCCAGGTGCCGAACCACATTCCGGTGTTGATTAATATAAATAATAAATTGCTTAAGAATGTCGTCTTCTGAATCACCATTGTCAACGATCCGCACAACCTTAGTCTTCAGCGTTTGTTCCAACAAATCATACTTATCATTGAAGTAACGGTAAAAACTGCTCCGGTGCAGCAGGGCCTCCTTACAAATCTGATCAACTGTCAAATGGTCAAACGAGTTATTTTCCAGCAAAGTCAGCAAGGCATTTTGAAAATCCCGAACTGTCCGTGTAACACGCATCAACTATTCCTCCCTTCTGTTGTGTTTTCATCATGAATACTATATAACGTTCTAATATTAAACAACAGAGCTTTTTAAGAATATCCGTTTCTAAATGCGACAATGGTTTATAATTGTGTCAAGATATGGGGAAATGTTTAATACAATGAGGATCTTTTATTTTTGTCCCAATCCGCATAAAAATCCTATATTTAGATTAGAATTGGCCAAATCGTAATGGATATTCCAGGGAATATGCTACAATCGCAAGTGAAAGCAAATATGCAGGAGGCGTTTGATCATGAAGATTGCAACGGAAAAATTCGGTGAATACCGCAACCAGGATGTCATGAAGTACACCCTGACCAACGATAACAATGTCAGCATCAGTGTTCTTAACTTCGCGGGGATTTGGCAAGCCTATATGGTTCCTAACACCCGGGGCGGCCGCGTCAACCTCCTCCTCGCCGCCGATACCTTCGATCCATACATCGAACACGGTGACCTCTATGCCGGGCGGATTGTCGGCCGGGTTGCCGGTCGAATTGCTGGCGGTGACTTTGACATTGATGGCCAGTCATATAGTGTCCCAACCAACGAGGGTGACAACCTCCTCCACGGTGGTGCCAACGGACTGGCTCAACAGTTCTACCAGGTAGAAACTAAGCAGGATGGCGATAAGTTACAAGCTATCCTAACCACTAGCATCGACACAACTACCGACCACTTCCCAGGTAAGGAAGACGTCAAGGTTACCTATACCCTGGCCAATGACAACAGCGTCACGATTGACTTTGACGGTCAGACCGACGCAAAGACCCTCTTTAACCCAACCAGCCACACCTACTGGAACCTGTCTGGTGAGGCCAAGACGATCCAGGGCCATGTCCTGACGCTCAACTCCAAATACCACCTACAACTGGATAACGAGAAGCTGCCAACCGGGAGAAAGATTCTTAATAAAAATACCCCGTTTGACTTCCGCTACCCAACTGTCCTCGGGACGGCACTCCAACACCTGCAAGAGGAACACAATCCAGAAGGCGGCTTCGATGATGCCTTCGTGGTTCTCCCAAGTAACCGGCTGGCCCACGAACCAGTTGCCATACTGATGGACGCCGCCACGGGCCGGAAGATCAAAATGTATTCTGACCGTAATGGTCTGGTAGTTTACACTGCCAATGGCCTCAAGGTCGAAGATTATAACCGCCCCGCCGGCAGCTGGTTTGCCATCGCCCTCGAAGGTCAAACCCTGCCAGACGCTCCACACCACCCACAGTTCGGTGACATCGCGCTACGTCCTGGTCACCCTGAACACTTCCAATTACGCTACGAGTACTTCGCCTAAAAAGAATGGTATAATTAAGGTAGTTACTGATGTCGTTTCGATTGGAGGTTTTGACTATGAAGAAAAAATTAACGAAGTCTAAAAACAAGGTTTTCCTTGGAGTCTGCGGCGGTCTTGCCGAATACTTCCACATCGACCCAACCATTGTTCGGTTGATAGCCCTTGTCCTCCTGGTCATGACCGGATTCTTCCCGGTCGGCCTTATCTACCTAGTTGCTGCCCTGATCATGCCTAATGCCAATGATAAGGACGACGATCACGTTGTTGAGGGCGAATTCAAGGAACGCAAATAACAATTATATAAAATAGTAAAAAAGAACACTGCTCTGGGGAGGGAAATCTTCCGGAACAGTGTTCTTTTTGTATATTTTCAATTAGGATTATTCACCATCGTGAACTTCGTTAGGGTGTTGCTTTTCCCAACGGTGCTCTGTCCAGAAGTAAAGGGTGATCAGGGCAAAGCAGATTGCGGGCACGATGAATGAGAATTGCATTGAACCACTCAGGTCAGATACCCGTCCCTGAATAGCAGGAATGATGGCACCACCGATCAGTGACATAACAATGAAGGCACCACCGATTTCGGTGTACTTCTTTTCGTGAATCTGATCCAGGGTGTGCGCGTAAATCGTTGGCCATTCTGGACCGAAGAAGAAACTAGTCGTGATGGCAGCGATAACGGCCGTCAGGTTTGGCACCGTGAAGGTCACAATCAGAGAGATCGTTCCCAACAGGGAGAACCAGGTCAAGACCTTGGTGATGGAGTAACGGTTCAGGAACCAGTTGGCTACTAACTTACCGAAGAACCAAGCGATGTAGCTATAGATCATGAAAGTTGATGCAGCGGCATCGGAAATGTGGGAGTCCAGCCGCAGGGCTAAACGAATGGTGAAGGACCAAACAGTAGTCTGCATCCCGGCGTAAATGAACTGGCACAAAACCCCCTTCATGTACCGCTTGTTGTGAAAGAGGTAGTTGAAGGTTTCGCCGAGCTTTGGCTGTGCTTCCTCTGAGCCAGTGGACATTGCCTTGGCCCGTGGCATCTTAGTAACGGCTAAGACAATGAAGATGATGATCAGGACGATCAAAATGTACTTGTATGGCCGCAGAGTCAGTTGCAACAGGTGCTGGTTGTAAGCTTCCGCCTCAGCCTTGGACATCTTAGCAACCTTGTCGGCAATGTTACCACCCTCACCGAAGATCAGGTACTTACCGAGGACAATCCCCATGATGTCCCCAAGTGGGATCAAAACGTTGGCCACGTTCAGTCGCTTGTTGGCCGTGGCCTGGGGACCGAACATCGTAGCATAGGTGTCACAACTGGTTTCCAGGAAACTCAGACCGATCGCAATGGCGAAAATGGCCGCTAAGAACATGCTGTAAGTGGCCACGTGTGAAGCCGGGAAGAACATCCCACAACCGATGATGTAGAATAACAGACCAGTTAAAATGGCAAGCTTGTAGGATGTCTTCTTGATCAGGATTGAGGCTGGAATAGCCATCAGGAAGTAACCACCGTAGAAGGCACTTTGAACAAAGGCCGTGGCTGTATCATTCAGGGTGAAGACTGTCTTGAACTGGGTGATCAAGATATCGTTCAGACTGGCAGCGGCTCCCCATAATGGGAAGATCAGACATAAGATAACGAATTGGAACATTGGAGTCCGGCTAAGGTAACCGTTTGGCAACTGTTCCCAACTTTGGTGCTTTGCTTTATCCATGAGTAACCTCCTAGAACGTTACGCCGGATTCCAAGATGATGTTGGAATATGGCGTCATTTCACCAGTCCGGATGAAGGCATGGGTCTTAGCCAGGTCCTTCTTCAGTTGACTGTGAGGAACAAAAGCAACTTCGACGTCTGGCAGAAGTTCCTTGATAGCAGCCAGTTGATCAGGGTTTTGATCCTTGATTTCGTCGGCCAGGTAGATCTTCTGAACCTTCATTTCCTTCAAGACGTTCTTCAAGACGTCGAGGAAGCTCGGCAGTTCCTTGTCGAGGGCCAGGTCAATCTTCTTTGTGCCAAATGGTACCGGCATCCCGGCATCACCGATTGAGAGCCAGTCCATGTGACCCATGTTAGCAACTACCGCGGAAATTTCTGAATTAATAATTCCGGTCTTCTTCATTACAAATCAATCCTCCAATATGTCGTTTTCAGTTTAACGTTTTAGTAAACCGCTTTACTAAATCAACGTTGTGTATATTATCACATCGCGAAAACGATTACAAAGGGTATTTATTCTATACAGATCAGAAAATCACTTTTTTCATAAAATAAAAGCACCTTATTTGCTGTTTAGAGCTAAATAAGGTGCTTAATAATTTTGCTATTATTCTTTTGGCCGTTCACGGTAGGCAACTTGTGCATTCAATCCGTAATCGGCGGTCGTCATGATGGTTGAACCCCGCCGGCCGGGGATTTTGTTTGGTCCTCCGACCACAGCTAAGTTTGCTAGATAGATCTGGTAACGGTGGTGCGCCGTTGCGGCATCGGTCAACCCGATCTTGACAATGTGACCAACTGCACGCCGTTCCATCTGGTTCATCCCAATATAGATCTCCAAACGATGACGGAGCGAGTCATGAACTAATTCGAAGTACGGTGGTACCGAACGCGCATTCAATGCTGGCACCGGCTTATTGGTCTGGGCATACTGCTCGACAATGTCCTGGTCACTCAGGCCGCTGTAATCGTTGACAAAGATTCCCTGTTCCAAGAGGTTATCAACCACCTCTTGAAGATTACGCTGTTCGTGGTCATCAATCGCCACTACCGCGGGAATGGTGTCAGCTCCATTGAACACCCCATTGGAGTTATTAGCCAGTTCCTGGGCGAGTTGTTGCTGCGCCTTGAAAGATGGCTGGCTACTGTTGCCATTATCAAATTTCTGACCAGTGATCTTGGCAAACCGTGGTGACAGAAAGTCCAACTGTGAGGTCTTGCCAAGGAAGTAGTAGACAAAGTTAAGGTAGAGGAAGTAGGTGATCGCAACCATTGCCAGAAGATAGAGGAATGCCCGCCACCAAACATGGTTCATAAATAGACGGAAGGTAACATATACTAAGTAGATGTCACCCAAGGTCGCAATCCCGATGTATATCCGGCTCTTCAGCTTGGCATCCAAGTTGAAATAGCTCAGTGATGAATTAATCATATCAAGAAAACTAAACATATTAATTCAACACCTCCTATTGGTTGTTGCTCTGCGTGGTCGTCGTACCACCAGTGTTGCCAGTTCCCTGGCTGGTATTACTTCCACCAGTGTTACTCTGCGTTCCGCCAGCGTTGCCAGTTGAACGATTACCACTGGTGCTCTGGTTATTACCCTGATCGGTATTACCAGTTGACCGGGTAGTGTTTTCGTCATTCTGCGTATCATTATCCCGGTCATCATTACCAGCATTGCTCGTCCGCGTAGCCTGATTATCATCATTGTTATTGTTCCGCTGTTGAGTAGAACTACTGTTGGCATCGTCATCATCATCGTGACTAGCGCTCTTTGAGATCTTTTGACTGTCACCTGACACAGACTCATCTGGCCGCCGCTGCGAAGAAACCCGGCTGACCTTGGCCCCTTCGTTGGTATGAGTGGTCTTATTTACAACCACGTTGGTTGCCCCCAACGCCAAAACTAGTGATACTAGGGCAAAGGGGGTTACTAAAGGTGGAATTTTTCCTGCCATATTGCTTTTCTCCTTTTCTCAGCTAATATCATACACTCTTTTATCTCAAAAAGTGTTAAGGAAAAGTGAAGATTATTTTTTATTCAACTCTTCTTTCCGACACCGGGCACAAATCCCGTGCAGTTCAAAGCTATGGCCGGTAATCTTGATCCCCGGCAACTGTTTTTCAAAGAAGGAATCATCGATTGGCATCATTTTAATCTCCTGAACCCGGCCACATCGGTCGCAGATGAAGTGGTGGTGATGAACCGAGTCACAGCAGTACTTGACCTGCATCTGGTCATTATGCTGGCGCAACTCGACAATTCCTAACTCCTCGAATTCCTTGAAGTTACGGTAAATCGTGTTGTGACTGAGTCCCGGGTAATCACGCCGCAGGTACTGGTCGACACTAGTGATGTCAACGTAACGCGATGGATCGTCGGCAACCGCCATAATCATCATCTTTCGCTGCTTAGTCCAGCGCAGATGATGTCTTTTTAAGACCGCCTGGGCCCGTTCAACCAATTCCTGCATATTCGCTCCCCCAATCTAATTGTTCAATTCTAGCATTTATGATCTGGAGCTGCCAGAATTTTGCCGACTAGGTGATCTAGCTGCTGACAGGTGGCTGACCATTGATCATTGGTAATTACATGAGCCATTCCTGTCAGTTCTGGTGGCAAACTTAAATCGCGGTGATACTCCTTGCTATGCAACCGTGACTCGATCGCGGCATGCTGATCACCACGCCGGGTCATCCGCTTAGCGAGCACCGTCAGCTGGGAAACCGTCAGGAAGATAATCACTGCCTGGTCCCCTAGTTCCTGGTGGTAGGTCCGCGCTCCCGCCGTATCCAAGACGATCACGCAGTCCTTCCCCTGCTGCCATCCTTCTTTCAGCCCCTCATAGGATGAACCGTACTGAGCCCCATCATAGGTTACCTTTTCTAATAAGTGGAGACGGGTCATCGAGACATCATCTTCGAAGTGATAGTCAATTCCATCGTGTTCCCCTGGTCGTGGTTTGCGGGTTGTGTGGGTAATCACCCGATGCATATTGTAATGTTCACGCAAGTAATTAGCCACCGTCGTCTTCCCGGAGCCAGCCGCCCCGCAGATAATGAAAACGTGTTTCTTATTCATCATTACTTCGTCAGATGGTCGTTAACCTGGTCGAGCAGTTGTTTGAGGTTGTCGTAGGTTAGCCGTTCCCGGGCATCCTGGTAGTTGAACCAGCCACAGTTCTTGATCTCCTCAGCTTGAAGGTGAATGTCCTCATGCTCGGTCAGGTTAGCGGTGTAGAGGGTCATCTGCTTGCGGTTACCGTTTGGCAAATCGTATTCGGTGTAAACGTGGAAGCTCGTGTCGATTGGCAGAACCAGCTGGGTCTCTTCACGAATCTCCCGTTCAGCAGTTTCCTTTAGGCTCTCACTTCCTTCAACGTGGCCCTTAGGGAACCCCCAGAAGTGCCCCTTGTTCTGACTTTCCAACAAGAGATATTCAATTCCACAGTCCGTGCGCCGGTATACCACAGCGCCACTCGTAACTTCAATTGCCATTCTTGATCGCTCCTTAAGCAATATTCTTAAAATTATTAAGCCAATCTTAATTTTCTCATTGACTTTTAATCTAGTTGCTGGTTATTATTAATAGATAAATAGTGCATCTAGGCACTACACATTAATTATAACAAAGAAAGGTGGTTTAGCGATGGGCTTAAACATTCTCCGTAAGGAAAGTCTCGACCGTTACTTAGGGGCGGACAAAAAGTTTGTTAAGACGATGACCGCTAAAGATTTAATGGCGATCGGCATTGGTGCGGTGATTGGGACGGGGATCTTCATTCTTCCCGGAACAATCGCCGCGCAATCAGCTGGTCCGGGGGTGACCCTGTCATTCTTCCTCTCCGCCGTCGTCTGTGCCCTCGCTGCGATGTGTTACGCGGAATTCTCCTCCGCGCTACCCGTTGCCGGGAGTGCCTACTCATACGGTAACATTGTCTTCGGTGAATTCTTCGGCTGGCTGCTTGGCTGGGCCCTGGTCCTGGAATATATGCTTGCGGTGGCGACCGTTTCGACCGGGTGGGCAGCCTACTTCAACTCGCTGATTGGTTCGTTTGGTCTTCACCTGCCCAAAGCCCTGAGTGGTCCCTTCGACCCAGCCCACGGCACCTACGTCAACATTGTGGCGGTGGTGATCGTCCTTTTGATCGCTCTGATGCTTGCTCACGGGATGCAGTCATCGATGCGGATTAACGACTTTGCCGTGGTATTAAAATTAGCAATTATTCTGATCTTCATTGGGGTGGGGCTCTTCTTCATTAAGCCAAGCAACTACCACCCATTCATGCCATACCACCTCAAGGGTGTCATCCACGGGGCCACGCTCGGTTTCTTCGCCTACTTAGGCTTTGACGTGGTCTCCAGTTCAGCGGCCGAGGTCAAGAACCCGAAGAAGAACATGCCGATCGGAATCATTGGAACCCTGGTGATCGCCACTGTCCTCTACATGGGGGTTGCTGCTGTCCTCACCGGGATGGTCAAGTACACTAAGCTGAACGTCGCCAACCCAGTGGCCTACGCCCTGCAACTAGTTCACCACGGTTGGCTGGCCGACCTCTTGTCCATCGGGGCCCTCATTGGGATGTTCACCATGATGATCTCCATGATCTACTCCAGTTCTCGACTGGTCTACGCGATTGGGCGGGACGGACTCCTGCCATCTAAACTGGCTGAGTTCGACGAGAAGCACCACTCACCACAGATTGCCCTCTGGGTCGTTTCAATCATCGTAGCCGTCATGGGTGGGCTGGTCCCACTGGATGAATTAACCAGCCTGGTTAACATCGGAACCCTGTTCGCCTTCACCCTGGTATCATTCGGGATCATCCCCCTGCGTCACCGGAAGGACATCGGTAACCGCGGTGGTTTCAAGGTTCCCCTTTACCCGGTTTTACCAATTTTCTCTGGCTTGGCCTGCCTGGGGATGATGACCCAGCTTTCCAAGACCACCTACATCGGTGCGGGAATTTGGTTCACCATCGGGATCATCATCTACTTTGCCTATGGTTACCGGCACAGCAAGTTAAATAAGATTCGGGACTAAGATAAAAGGATTCGGGAAAACAGTTGGTTTTCTCGAATCCTTTTTCAATTATTATTCGTCAATTAAGTGCAACGCTACATTAGTATCGGTCACCAGAACGTTGGCGTACCGCCCAGCTAGGGCCGCCCGGATCGCGGGCAATTTGTTCATCCCACCGGCAATCAGTACGGCCTGACGTTTCTCCTTCAGTTGGTCAATTGGCAGGGCCACCGTGCGGGCAGTCAGTGCCGGATCGACGATTTGACCATCAGCATCGACAAACTGGGAGACAATGTCACCAACTGACTTCTTCTGCAGTTTGGCAATCTCCTGTTTGCTCAGGTACCCCAATTCAAAGAGGGTGGCATCGGGCGCGGTCGTCCCTACCGTAAATAAAGCCACCTGAGCCTGCTGGGCCGCAGTTAGGATACTGTGAATGAAACGGTCCTTGACAACCATCTTCTTGATGTCCTGGTTGTCGAAGATCACGGGAAGCGGCAGAATCTCCGCCTGAGTGTGGTAGCAGGCGTTAAAATGCTTGGTCACATCAACGACGAAGTTATTATGGGTGGAGTTGGCCACTGTCCCCTTCAGGTAGACCACCTGGACGTTTTTACGGTCACTCGGCTGGAGATGACGGGCCACTGCAGCCAGGGTCCGCCCCCAGCTGATCCCAATCGTATCATTATCCTGAATGATTTGCGGTAAGTAGGCGGCCGCAGCCTGCCCCAACAGGTCGAGATCCTCCTGGTAATTTCCCGTAGGACCCACATCAGCAATTACCACATCGTCGAGCTGGTACTTGCGTTGCAGCTGGGCCTTGAGGTCATCAACGTTACTCAGGGGGTCATTCACCTGGATGTTCACAATGTTGTTATCCCGGGCGTACTGAAGAGCCCGCGAAATGGTCGGTCGTGACAGGTTCAACTGCTTGGCAATCTGGGCTTGGGTCGCACCCTCCAGGTAGTAAAGCCGGCTGATCGTCACTGCCTGTTTGATTTGACGTTTTGTATCCATCTGACACCTTGTCCTTCTAAATAATCAAAAAGTGGTTGGCAAACACATCTCCAACCACTTTTTATTTTAGCTTATTCCTTGCCAATAACCTTCATACTGTGGCTAACCCCAAGACGGGTCGCACCAGCATCAATCATTGCTTGAGCTTCTTCTGCGGAGTGAATACCACCAGAAGCCTTAACAGCGGTGTTGGTACCCTTCGTTGCGGCGGCCATCAATTCAACGGCGTGCACCGTTGCCCCTTCAGTGGAGAAACCAGTGGAAGTCTTAACAAAATCTGCCCCGGTCTTGGCAACGATCTGGGAAGCCTTGGTGATCTCGTCATCTGTCAGCAGGCAGGTCTCGATGATGACCTTAACAACCTTGCCTGCCTTGTGACCAGCGTCAACAACTGCTTGAATGTCAGCCTCAACCTTGTCGTAGTGCTTGGACTTCATCTCACCGATGTTCATCACCATGTCGAGTTCGTCAACCCCGTTGTCAATGGCGTCCTCGGCTTCGGCAACCTTGATCTTAGTCGTATTAGCCCCGAGTGGGAAACCAATCACGCATGCCGTAACAACGTCAGTACCTTCCAATGCCTTGTGAACCTTGGCAACCCAGTATGGGTTAACCATTACTGTGTGGAAGTGGTTGTCAATGGCCTGCTTGATGACCGTGTCGATCTGGTCTTCGGTTGCGTCGGGTGCCAATAAGGTATGGTCGATGTACTTGTTAAATTCCATGATTAATTCCTCCTCTTTGTTTACAAATTGATTGTACCATCCGTTTTACATATGTTCAAGCTCTTTTGAAATATTGTAAAATAAATTAATGCCACTAGCAAAAGTAAAAGGCGTCCTGCGTTCGGTCAGAACACTGGGCGCCTCATTTTGATTCACTCATTTGGCAAACATCTTAAATTCAAGGAATAGATCGTTGTATTCGCCTAAGACATGCAATGGCAGATCACGGTAGGTCTGCAGGTGTTTCATGGTGGTCCGTGGTGGGTAAAATGCCCGGTCCGCAGTCACCCGCTTCGGTAGCAGCTGTTTGGCCTTTCGGTTAGGGGTTGCATAGCCAACATACCGGGCGTTTTGTGCCGCGTTGGCCGGTTCGAGCATGAAGTTGATGAACTGGTAGGCCGCCGCCTTGTTCCGCGCCGCCTTAGGAATCACCATGTTGTCAAACCAGATGTTACTCCCCTCGCTCGGCACGACATAGTGAAGGTGGTGGTTGACGCTCATCATCTCGCGGGCATCCCCAGAGTAGGTCACCCCGACCGCCGCCTCATTTTGCTCCATGTACATCTTCATCTCGTCGGCAATAATTGCCTTGACGTTGGGAGTCAGCTGCTTGAGGTGGCGCTGGGCTTTCCGGAGCTGGTGGTAGTTGGTTGTATTAACCGAGTCCCCTTGGGTGATCAGGGCCATGGCAAAGACGTCGCGGGCACTGTCGATCAGCATCACGTTGTTTTTCAAACGGGGGTTCCACAACTGGGACCAGTGCTGAACATCACGACCATCCACCATCTGATCATTATAGATAATTCCCAGGGTTCCCCAGAAATATGGCACCGAGTAGCGATTACCTGGATCAAAGGACCGGTTCATAAACTGGGGATCGATATAATGCAGGTTCGGCAGCTTCCGGTGATCCAGGGGCGCGATCAGGTGCTCCCTTTTCATCCGCTGGACCGTGTACTCGCTAGGAATCACCAAGTCATAGTTGGTACCACCCTGGCGGATCTTGGTCAGCATCGATTCGTTGCTATCAAAAGTCTCGTAGTCGACGTGGTAGCCAGTCTGCTGTTCAAACTTACTGATCAGGGCCGGATCAACGTAGTCCCCCCAGTTGTAAATGGTGACCGTCCGCCGGCCTGATTGATTAGTCTGCCGGTTCAAAGCGTAGTCACCAAATGCCAGTAGCAGGCAGAGGGCTAGGATGCCCACTGTTGCTGCAAATAGCTTTTTCATTGGGCATCCCCCTCCTTTACGGCTACGATCCGGTTACGCCGCCCGCTATGCTTACTGATGAAGTAGTAACCGATCACCAGTAACAACGACACGAAGAACATCAGCGTCGACAGGGCATTGATCTCCAGATTGATCCCCTGCCGTGCCCGGGAATAGATCTCCACCGACAGAGTCGAGAAACCGTTCCCGGTGACGAAGAAGGTTACGGCAAAGTCATCTAGAGAGTAAGTCAGCGCCATGAAGTAGCCAGCGAAGATGCCGGGAGCAATGGCTGGCAGCACGACCCGGGAAAGAGCCTGCCAGCGCGAAGCCCCCAGGTCATAGGCGGCGTCGACCAGGGTCGGTGACAATTCATTGAGCTTGGGCAACACCATCAACACCACGATCGGGATGCAGAAGGCGATGTGGCTGAGCAGGACTGACATGAAGCCCAGACGGATGCCAAGGACGGTGAAGAAGATCAGGAAGCTGGCCCCGATGATGACGTCGGGTGAAACCATCAGGACATTATTCAAGGACAGAAGGCTGTTACGCCAGGTGCCCCGGCTGTCCTTAATCACCAACGCTCCCATCGTGCCGATGATGGTCGCGATCAGTGATGCCAGCAAGGCCACGATCAAGGTATTGATGACAATCGTGATCATCCGGCCATCGGCAAAGAGGTCGGCGTAATGTTGAAAGGAGAAGCCATGATACTTTTCCATCGTCTTGCCAGCGCTAAAAGAGAAGATCATCAGGTACAAGATTGGGGCATACAAAATTACGAAAACCAGGGCCAGGTACAGACCACCCCAGGTAAAATGGTGCTTTTTCATTCGCGGTGGCCTCCTTTCTGCCGGCCTTCACCGGTAATAAACATGACAATAAACATCGCTAGGATCAGGATTACCCCGATTGTCGACCCCATCCCCCAGTTCTGGGTAGTCAGGAAATGCTCCTCGATCGCCGTCCCTAGGGTAATGACCCGGTTACCGCCAATCAAGCGGGTAATCATAAAGAGGGAGAGCGACGGGATGAAGACCGCCTGGATTCCAGCCTTGACCCCTGGTAGTGACAATGGCCAAACGACTTTGGTGAAGGTCTGCCACTGACTCGCCCCGAGGTCCTTACTGGCGTTGATCAGCGACGGGTTGATCTCGGCTAGCGAATTGAAGATCGGCAGAACCATGAAGGGGATCTCAATGTAGGCCGCCACGAACATGAAGCTGGCATCGGTGAACAGGAGCTGGTGGCTGCCTAAGCCGACGAAACGTAGGAACTGGTTAACTGTCCCGGTCTGGCTGAAAAGGCCAATAAAAGCGTAGGTCTTCAGCAGGAGGTTGATCCAAGTTGGCAGGATCACCAAAAGCAACCAAAACTGCTTATTTGGCAGGCGGTTCAGCACATAAGCCGTCGGGTAGCTGATCACCAGGGTTACCAGGGTGATCAAAAAGGCGTACCAGACCGAGTTGAGGGTCATCTTCAGGTAGACTCGCGAAGTCAGGTAGGTCGCATAGTTCCCCAGGGTGGCTTGACCATCAATATTGAAGAATGACTGGTAAAAAATCAGCACGAGGGGTGCGATGACGAAGAGCAGGATCCAGAGCGTGTAGGGAATGGTGAAAAATACTTTCTGCCGCATCAGTCATCCTCCTCGTAGCTATCCAGGCGGGCATCGAAGTCCTCCTCACTCTCGTTGTAGCGCATCACGTGAATGTCTTCAGGGTCAAAGGCCAGGCCAACCTGGGCCCCCACCGTGGTCTTGTGGATTGAGTTGATCCGCCATTCGTGGTTGCGCTGGTCGTGAGCGGTGATCTGGTAATCAACGCCCCGGAAGAGCTGGGTGTCAACGGTGACGGTTAATTTCCCCTGGTCAACTGTCGTAATGTCCAGGTCCTCGGGCCGGATCACGACCTCCACCCGTTCGTTCGGCCGCATCCCGGCATCGACACACTCGAAGTCCTGCCCATCGATTGTGACTAGGTAGTCGGCCTTCATCACGCCGGGGACAATGTTGCTCTCCCCGATGAAGTCGGCGACAAAGTGGTTCAGGGGCTCATCATAGATATCGACCGGGGTCCCGCTCTGCTGGATCGTGCCATCGTTGATGATCATGATTTGGTCGCTCATCGCCAGGGCCTCTTCCTGGTCGTGGGTGACGAAGATGAAGGTGATCCCCAGGCGTCGTTGGAGTTGCCGCAGTTCCGTCTGCATCTCGACCCGGAGTTTATGGTCCAAAGCGGACAAGGCCTCATCCAAGAGCAGGAGCTTGGGCCGATTGACAATTGCTCGGGCAATCGCCACCCGCTGCCGCTGCCCACCGGACATAGCAGTGATCTCCCGTTGGCCATAACCGTCTAGTTGCACCAGGTGGAGGGCCTCCTTCACCCGCTGGTCAATCTCACTTTTCTTGACCCCCTTGATCTGCAGGCCAAATGCCACGTTCTCCGCTACGTTCATGTGGGGGAAAAGGGCATAGTCCTGGAAGACCGTGTTGACCTGGCGCCGGTTGGCCGGGACGTCATTTATCTGCTGACCGTCGAAATAAATTTCCCCGCTGGTCGGCTGGTCAAAGCCGGCGATCAGGCGGAGAATGGTGGTTTTCCCGGAGCCGGACGGACCCAGCAGGGTATAGAATTTGCCGGCCTCAATTTCAAAGTCAATGTCGCGCAGGACCACATTGTCGCCAAACTGCTGGGAGACGTGTCGAAACTCCATGATGTTATTGCTCATTGCTGCTCACCATCTTTCCTATCTAAAACTTTGCAAACAGATAAATTATACCCTTTCTGGACCGGAAAAGCGCCCGCCAAAACTGATTAATTTCACCATCAGTGCGATAATAAGGATAGAAAATTTTGTGAGGTGTTTTTTATGAAAATCAATCAATTCAGCATCACACCAACCAGCCCCGCCCAGCGGCAAGCTGAGCTCAAGCAACTTTGCCTGCTCAAAAGTGATGAGCGGACGACCATGGACGCCAAAGAAATGTTCGAAACGCTCCTGGTTCGTACCCATCTCTCCTGCATCACGCCACTGACCGGTAAAGAGTGGCTCCACGACTTGTTGGCTACTCCGACCGTGGCGGTTGATGACTGGCTCGCCAGTGACCAGGCACTGACCAGTGATATCTTCTACCGAGTCGCCCTCCAGCTACTAGAGTTTGAACCCGGTGTCGACTTCCAGCTAAGCGATCCCCTAACTTTCTGGCACAAGCTGGGCCTACCGATTGAAGAGCACGACCAATGGACCGCCAGTGACGTCATCAGTGCTTACTACCTCCTCCTTAACACCCGGGGAAAAGGCGGCCAAATCTTCATCGATCAGCTAACGGCCGAGGGCTTCCTGACCTGGTCCTACCAGCTACCGGCTGCGCAAAAGCCCCTCTTCTTCAACGGTAAGCCTCTGGCCAGCTTCGACCCTGCCCAATTTATCCGAGAAGTTGTCTACGTTGAGACCGATATGGACACTGACTTCGATGGGCAGGCCGACCTCGTCAAGGCGGAAATTATCCGACCAATTGAATCCAACCAGGGTCTGCATGTTCCGGCCATCTTCACCGCCAGCCCTTATAACCAGGGTACCAACGATGAATGGGGTGACCAGGCCACGCACAAAGTGAACCACCCGATCACCCATAAGGAAATCGGACAGGATGCCCCAGCCGAGATGGCATTCCCGACGGACTTCAGCCACCGGAAAGTGACCGGCCATGCTTCTCAGGCCACCCAGCACTTCAGTGACAGCCCTGCTTACACCCTTAACAACTACCTGGCTGTCCGCGGCTACGCGATCGTCTACTCTGCCGGGATCGGCACCAAGGACTCCGACGGCCTGCAGACCTGCGGCTCCCCCGAACAGACGGACTCGATGAAGGCAATCGTGGAATGGCTCCACGGTGACCGCCGGGCCTTCACCGACCGGACCGGGGGAACAACCGTCGATGCCGACTGGTGCAATGGTAACGTCGCCATGACCGGCCGTTCCTACCTCGGCACCCTGGCCACCGCCGTCGCCACCACGGGCGTTCCCGGTTTGAAGGCCATCATCAGTGAAGCCGCAATCTCCAGCTGGTACGACTACTACCGAGAAAACGGCCTAGTGCGGGCTGCTGGGGGCTTCCAAGGCGAAGACGCCGATACCCTGGCTGACGAGACCTTTAGCCGGACCAAGCGCCCCGCCGACTTTGTCCGGATCAAGCCCGTTTACGATAAGTATGTCCACCAGCTGGCCAAAGCTATGGACCGGGAGACGGGTAACTACAACGCCTTCTGGGACCACCGGAACTACCGGAAGGATATTAAGGGGATCAAGACAGCCGTCATGATGGTCCACGGGCTGAACGATACCAATGTTAAGCCAAGCAATGTCAAGGCCCTGTATGACGCCCTCCAAGGCCTGCCCGTCGAAAGCAAGTTGATCCTCCACCAGGGACAGCACATCTACATCAACGCCTTCCAGTCTCTCGACTTCTCCGAGATGGCAAACCTCTGGCTAGCTAATAAGCTCTGGAACGTCGATAATCAGGCTGACCAGGTTCTTCCAAAGGTCCTGGTCCAAGACAATGCCCAGCCCGAAACCTGGACTGCCTATGACCACTGGACTGCCGGCCAAGCTCTGACCCTCCACCTGGACGAACACAGTATGATTAACGGCGATGTCCACGTGGCCAAGGAGGTTGTCTTTAATGATCACCACGATGACGATACCTACCAGGCATGGTGCAAGGATCCAGCTAAGTGGCAAGCGGCCCTCTTTGCCGACCCCGGTCACTTCAGCCATCACTTCACCACCCAACCTGTTAAGCAGGATCTCCTATTGCGGGGGACCCCACGAGTTAATTTGAGTGTTGCCAGCTCCAGCGACCACGGCCTAATCAGTGCGGAACTCATCGACCTTGGACGCGACCGGCGCCTCACCACCTCTCCTGTAATCATCAACCGCGGTGGGCTCCGGTTGGGTTACCACTGGGCAAGTGATGACCTCCGCGAGTTCCGCCTACAGAAGAAGCCAACCGACTACAAGGTCATTGCCCGCGGTCACATCAATCTTCAAAACCGGCACGATGCCGCCACGGTCGATCCGCTGGCGCCACACGAGCTGGTCAACGTTGCCTTCGACCTCCAGCCAATCTTCCACCGGCTGGTTGCGGGGCACCAGCTGGGTCTGATTATTTATGCAACCGATTATGCATTCACCCTCCAAGGCAATGAAGACATCGACTACCAAATCAGCCTAGAAAACGCTATTTTAACAGTCCCCGGCGTTAATTACTTGAACTAGGGTCTGAATCTGCGTTAGAATAATCTTAATATTTGCTTAGTAAATATTAAGGAGAATGAGACTTGAAACAAGGAACTAAGATTTTAACATTGGATAACGGCTACCACCTCTGGACAAACACCCAGGGCGAGGGTGACATCCACCTGCTTGCCCTGCACGGTGGCCCCGGTGGTAACCACGAATATTGGGAAGACGCCGCGGAGCAACTGGCCAAGCAAGGGCTCAATGTCCAGGTCACAATGTACGACCAACTAGGCTCACTCTATTCTGACCAACCTGACTACTCTGATCCTGAGATTGCCAAGAAGTACCTCACCTACGACTACTTCTTAGATGAGGTCGAGGAAGTGCGGCAAAAGCTCGGCCTGGATAATTTCTACCTGATCGGCCAGAGCTGGGGTGGTCTCCTGGTTCAGGAGTATGCCGTTAAGTACGGTCAACACCTCAAGGGGGCCATCATCTCATCAATGGTCGACGAGATTGACGAATACGTTGAGCACATCAATGCCCTGCGTGAGAAGACCCTCTCCCCTGAGGCCGTGGCCTTCATGAAGCAGTGCGAAGCCAACAACGACTACAGCAATCCGAAGTACCAGGAATACGTTCAGGTCATGAACGAGAACTACATTGACCGGCGCCAACCATCAAAGCTTTACCACTTAAAGGACCTCGGTGGTGACGCGGTCTACAATGTCTTCCAGGGTGATAACGAGTTCGTCATTACTGGTAAGCTGAAGGATTGGCACTTCCGCGACCAGCTGAAGAATATCAAGACACCAACCCTGATTACCTTCGGGGAACACGAATCAATGCCTCTGGCCACTGGTAAGAAGATGGCGGAATTGATTCCAAATTCTAAGTTCGTCACCACGCCAAATGGTGGCCACCACCACATGGTCGACAATCCTGACGTCTACTACAAACACCTTGCCGACTTCATCCGGCAGGTGGAAAACAACACCTTCAATAAGTAGTTTTCAACGACTCCTTTTCAATGCGAAAAGGGGCCGTTTTTATCTTTAAAATGCTTGTGAATTATTTCTTAAAAATACCTTAACTTCGCCATTTCAGCATGTGAAGTATGATATGATATTCTTACGAAAAATAAGAAGGACTGATTAAAGTAAAAACGAATCGGCTTCACTGATGACGGTTCCTGATGGGGTATCAATTTCGGGAACCATGGCTCTATTACTACTACGGATTTCAGAAAAAGGGTGAAAAATGAGACAGGATTACCAATTAACAAAGGACGAGATAAAAAAGCAATACGGCCTGACAAAATTCACGGCTGGGTTGAGTAAGCAGGAGGCGCAGGACCGGCTGCAAAAGAACGGTCCGAACGTCTTAGAGGTCAAGCCCACCCCGAAGTGGAAAATCTTCCTGCGTCAATTTAACAACATCGTGATCTATATCCTGCTGGTGGCGACAGCCCTGACCATCATGATCGGTCACTACACCGACGCCATCGTCATCGCCGCCGTGGTGATCCTGAATTCGCTGATCGGCTACTTCCAGGAGACTAGCGCGGCCAACGCCTTAGCAAAGATCAAGGAGATGATGGCGCCACGGGCGACCGTCTACCGCGACGATCAGCGCCAGGACATTGACGCTGCCGACCTGGTTGTGGGGGATGTCGTCTTCCTCGAGGCCGGTGACAATGTCCCAGCTGATCTGCGGATCGTTTCGGCAGATAACCTGCGGATCGAGGAGTCAGCCCTGACTGGGGAAACCAACTCGGTGATCAAGACCGACACGGCCCTCACTGATGACAACGTTCCGTTAGCTGACCGGGTTAACATGGCCTACGCCTCAACGATGGTTACCAGTGGTAGCGGAATCGGGGTTGTAATTGCGACCGCCGAAAACACTGAGATTGGGAAGATCTCCCAAGAAGTGGCCCACATCAAGCAGAAGAAGACGCCACTGACACAAGAAATTGACCACGTCGGTAAGGTAGTTTCCTACATCACCATCACGGCCTCCGTGATCGTCTTCATCGTCGGCTTCATTCTCCAGATCTACTCCCTGCCGGCTCTGGCCCTGGCTGTAGTTGCCATGCTGGTGGGTTCAATTCCTGAAGGTCTGCCGGCTACGACTTCCGTGATCCTGGCGTTCGGGGTTAGCAAGATGGCCAAGAAGTACAAGACCATCATCAAGTCTATGCCCGCCGTGGAGACGCTGGGTTCCGTTGACGTCATTGCCACGGATAAGACCGGGACACTGACGAAGAACGAGATGACTGCGATCGAGCTCTGGGTTGGCGACGACCATTACACGGTAACCGGAACCGGGTACGCACCGGATGGCCAGATTCTGAAGAACGGTCAACC
>CAMCCW010000011.1 GCA_945873395.1 uncultured Lactobacillus sp.
CAATAATAAAAAGCATGCGTTCGCAACTTCTGCCAACGCATGCTTTATTTTTTAACGGCCACCGACAATCTTGGTTACCGCATCATCAAAGTGCAGCATCATGTTGTCTGGACTGGCGGTAAACTCATCAACAAAGGTATCCTTTTGCGGGGCAACCCGACCAACCTGCTTACCCATGATGTCATAGATCACCAGGTCATGTCCCCGGTCATCCCACTTAACATCATCGTAGTGGCCATCCAGGGCTTCGTCCATTAATGCCTGAAGAGTGTCCCTGACGGCATTGCGAATGATTTCCTCCTTAGTTACGTGCTCACCGTGCTTTTGCCGGTCTAGTAGCTGCACCTCAACCTCGGTCATACTCTGTGGAATCTGAATACTCATTGCCGTCTGCTTCCTTTCTATTACTTACGATGCCGCTTCTTCCGGGCCTTCTTACTGAATTTGATGCCCTGCGGTGCCCGGTGATGGGTAACCTTACCACCGTTAGCTGATGACAGCTGAGCGCGCCGCCGTGCTGCTTCCTGCCGCTTAACCAGCTGTTGGTGTTCATAATCACGCCACGGGTTAAGCAGCGTCCGCATGAAGGCCGCTACCTCTTCCCGGTGATCATCCATCCAGGCTTCAGCGGCCTGAACGTCATCCGTGTCAATCCCGTTGCTGTTAATGAAGGACAGCATCAACTGCGTTTCCCGTTCCTTCCGGGAAAGGGAAGCCAGCATCTCCTGGGAGTTCTGCATGTTGGCGATTGCCTTCATGCCCACCTTGTACTGATCCATCGTGATCACGCCGTTTTGCTTCAGATAGTCAAACAATGCCTGAGCGGTTGGCACAATGTTCTTGATCTGCTTTGGCGTGATGGCTGGGTCCAGGGGCATCATCATCCCGAGAACCCGTTGGAGATCCGCAAAGACCCATTCACCAGGGTATTCGTTGAATTCCTGGTGCATCAAGTTCAGGAATTCCGCAACCACGTATTGTTGCTCGCCCAGACTGAGGGTCTGATGTTGAAACTCAGGAGCAGCGGGCATGTCATGCTTGACCTGGTCGATCAGCTTAGCCAGCTTCTCCTCGTTCCACACTGACTTAGTCTGCTTAGTCGGTTGAATCTTGACTGATTGCGTCTGTTGGGTCGACTTGGTTGTTGGCTCAGCAACTGAGGAAGGCTGTTCCTCAGCTGCGTCTGTACCGTGCAACTGTGCCCAAGTCTTGTGGGCCTTCCGACAGGCATTCATGTTGGCCCGCTGATCGTCGATTGCCTGAACAATTTCCTTTAATTGGTCAACGCCAAGGAACTTCTGGTAAGCCTTTAGAACCGGGGCAACCGCAATCCCAAATTGATTGGTCAGTGCTGGGTCCGCGATAAAGTCGCCAACCATAACCTCCTTAACCGCCTGGGGTGTCCACGCGGTGTCGGCCAAGTGCTGCTCATTTGTCATCTGTTGATTAAACCGGACTAAAATATCTTGAGCATGCTTCTGCTGGTTAGCAGATAGCTGATTATACGTGGACGAAGTGAGGAACTGTTTTACGTGTTCTTCTTGCTCGTTCATTCTTTCAATTATCCTCCGTCTCAAAATTGAATTTTCCTTACTATGATACCATAATTGTGATGTAGCGAAAAAATAAAGGACTGATCAAGGATGCAACGCAAGAAGATTGCCGAAGCGATGAAGAACGTTTACTTTCAGAAGATGACCCCCAACGGCTACCACGAAATCGAACAGGAGATCGCCAAACTACAGGAACAGCGGCCAGCTAAAATTGCCCAACTCAAGGCCGCACGCGCCCTCGGTGACCTCTCAGAGAACACCGAATACAGCACGGCTAAGCGGGAGCTCCGCCACCTGGAGAGCCGCCTGCGCTACCTCAACAAGCAGTTGCAGTACTCCCAGGTGATCAAACCCGCCGACGGGCAGACGGTCGACCTCGGTACTAAGGTAACGCTGCGTTTTGACGACGACGATGAGGTCACCGAATACCAGATTGTCGGCAAGATGGAGGCAGACCTCGCTAAACAGAAAATTTCCTTTGACTCCCCACTGGGTAAGGCCCTCCTCCACCACCGGGCTGGCGAAACAGTCACCGTCCAGGCTCCCCAGACTAGCTATCAGGTGACTATCATCAAGATCCAGGTTGCCGATTAAAAAATAATTTTACCGCAGTCTAGTAACCGGTTACCCGCCTGCTAGCATGAAGCTGATGTTAATAATCGGGCAATTAATGGTCACGATAATCGCTTGCGTCGATGAACCGAGCCCGCTATACTAATACGCGTTGCATTTTTAATCACTATATATTGTGTCGACACCGTGATTATTACATGTAAACCACAATATTTAGTATAGGGGTTTTATCATGTTTAATAATTATCTTAAGTTTCTTGGCCACCAACTGCAGGGCTGGCCGCAGCAGAACTATTACCTGTTCTTCTTCAGTCTCGGCTGCCAGGTAATGACCCTCGTCAGTTCCCCGATTACCTGGGTGACGGTCATCACCTTCATCGGGACTACCCTGGGGGTTCTCTGTGTGCTCGCCATCAACGCCGCTAAGTCCGTCAACGGTTGGCTCGGGATCCTCTCGGCGATCTGCTTCATCATCGCCGGGTTAAACGCCAAGAACTACCTCAGTATCGGTGAACAGCTGGCCTACGTCATCACCCTGGATGTACCCGTCCTCCTGTCCGCCAACTGGAACGTCAACATGGCTTCCAAGATCCGCCACTTCACCGCACGGAGCTGGGTGGTTGCCATTGCCGCCACCATCCTAGTCTACCTGGTATCTGGCTACCTGATCGGCCACCTCACCGACGACCCTCGTCCCTGGATCGACGCCATCAGTTTCTCCATCAGCCTGACCGCCGGGGTAATCTGTTTCCTACGTTTCAACAATCAGTTTTTCTGGTGGTTGGCATCTGGAATCGCCCAACTGGTCCTCTGGTTTGTCTCCTACCGCCAGGGCTCCGCAACCTTGGCAATGGCCGTTAACTCTTCCATCTACGTGATCAATGACATCCTCGCTTTCACCGTTTCCCCATGGTACAACCAGAAGGAACGGCAACGTCTGATCAAGGAAGAAACTGCCTACGCCCATGAGATGGGATTGGAATAACCGAATTTTTATCGCCGCGCCGTATAATTGGCCGGCGTTTTTTTGTATAATCAGACCCGAAAGAAGGGAATACTGTGGCGAAGATTTTTATTGTAGAGGATAACCCCCAGATCATTGAAGCTATTACCAAGGAACTAACCAAGTGGCAGCATAGCGTAGTCACGGTCCAGAACTGGCAAAATGTCACGACAGAGATTGTGGCGGCCCAGCCGGACCTGGTCCTCTTCGACATCTCTCTGCCAAGCTTCGACGGCTTCTACTGGATCCAGGACCTGCGCAAGCAAAGTCAGGTCCCCATCATTGTGATCTCCGCGGCCGATATCGATAGTAACGTGATGCACGCGGTTGCGGCTGGGGCGGACGATTACCTGATGAAGCCCTTCTCCATGACCGTCCTACTGGCTAAGGTTCAGGCTCTCCTGCGACGCAATCGCCAGGAAGGGGCCAGCACCCAGGTTGACTGGGACAACAACCACTTCAACACTCTAACCAACGAGGTCCTCAACTCGGCTGGTCAGGCCCAGCTAACCCCCACTGAGGGGGCCATGCTCCAGGTTCTGCTCAGCCACCGCAATCAGACCGTCAGCAAGGAGACCCTGCTAGAGTGGCTCTGGCAGGGCGGCAAGTACCTTAACGAGAATACCCTCAACGTCAACATCAGCCGGTTACGGGCCAAACTAGCACCCCTTAAGCTGGATCAGGCCATTCGAACCGAGCGGGGCGTGGGCTACCGTCTGGTGACCGCCGATGAATAATCGTTTCTGGCGACTACTGATACGCGCCATCTTCCCAATCGTTATCGCCTACCTACTGATGATCGGCCTGACCTGGCTCCTGGCGATTCTCTACCAACTACCGCGGCACTTCTGTTGGGACCTCCTCCGCTTCAGCCTGCCGGTGCTCCTGGTCTGGCTGGGTTTCATCGGGGTCCGCAGCTGGCAACGAGTTCGCCACCTCCAGCACCATGACGCCGCAGTAACGCCCCATAATCCAGTTGAAGGCCAGCTCCTGGACCAGCTCAAACAGGTTCAAGCCGCTGGCGACCGCCATATCCGTGCGTTGCGTCTCCAACAACAGCAGCAACTCGACAACCTTGACCTTTTCGCTCACGAAATCAAGAATTCCTTGACTAGCCTCAAAGCAGCGGCCGAAAATGCCCCCGCTGTTAATAGTACCAACGTTAAGGATGAAGTCCGCACAGCCAACTATTATCTGGATCTCCTCCTCAACGATGAGCGCCTGACGATGGCCAGTAACGACTACGAGTTTTCCTGGGTTAATCTGGAAAGCCTCGTCAACTCGATAATTCAGCAGAACTCAGCACTCTTTATCCGCCACCAGCTAGTTCCCGAACTGGTCAACCTCGATCATCGTGTCCTGACTGATCCCAAGTGGCTGCGTTTCTGCATCAACCAACTGCTCTCCAACGCTATCAAATATTCATCCCCCGGCGGTACGATTACTATCTCCTGGCATGACCACGCTCTGATTGTCAGCGACCAGGGGATCGGCATCCCCCCAGCCGACCAGCAGCGGATCTTCGAGAACGGCTTTACCGGTCACAACGGTCATCAGACCACCCAGTCGACTGGGATGGGGCTCTACCTCGTCAAGCGGGTCGCAAATAAGCTCAATTTCACCATTCGGGTTCGCTCCAAAGTCGGTCAGGGAAGCAGTTTTTATCTGATCTTCCCTGCCAACAACACCCGTTAACATTACAAAACTGTAAGGTTCTGGCCACTTTCGTAAGTAGGAAAGTGGCCAGGGCCTTTTTATAATTAAAGTATCAACAGCGAACCAATCGAAAGGAGCAATTACCATGCCATTACTACAACTCAATCACGTCCAGCGGACCTACAACGCTAACTCCACCCATCCTGTCACCGCCTTAAAAGACATCAACTTCACCGTTGAGGAGGACGAATACGTAGCCATCATGGGGGAATCCGGTGCCGGCAAGAGTACCCTGCTGAACATCATCGCCACCCTGGAGCAAGCCACCGGCGGTCAGGCAATCCTCAACGGTCAGGATCTTGGTGCACTGACCAAGGACGACGCGGCCCGCTACCGGCGCGAACACCTCGGCTTCATCTTCCAGCACTTCAACTTGCTGGACAGCCTCTCCAACCGGGATAACATCTACCTACCCCTGGTATTGGCCAAGGCTGACCCCACAGTCATGGAGCGGCGCCTGCATCCCCTGATGAAGCGCCTGCGGATTGAAAAGATCATTGATCGTTTCCCCAGTGAGGTCTCCGGCGGTCAGCAACAGCGGGTCGCCATCGCCAGAGCACTGATTGCTCAACCAGACCTCCTGCTGGCCGACGAGCCGACCGGGGCCCTGGATTCCAACATCAGTGCTGAAATTTTAGAACTGTTCGACGACGTCAACGAAAACGGCCAGACCATCCTGATGGTTACCCACAGTGCGGCTGCAGCCAGTCATGCCAAGCGGACCCTTTTCATCAAGGATGGCCGTATCTACCACGAGCTCTTCCGTGGTGACCTCTCAATGAAGAAGTATCAAGAAGAAATCAGCGACACGATGATGACCCTCACGAATGGTGGTGAATAACAATGCTCTTCTTCAAATTAATCAATTCCAGCTTCCGGCGTAATGGCAAGGTCTACGGGCCCTACCTGCTGGCATCCAGCATGCTCGTGGCGATCAACTATATTTTCGCCGCAATTAGTGTCAACCACAGCCTGCACCACCTCTCCAGCAGTACCGTCACCACGGCGATGATCAACATCAGTGCCGGTTTTATCCTCATGGTCACCTTCGCCTTCCTCCTGTACGTCAACCGTTTTCTCTGGCAACAACGCAGCAGCGAGCTTGGCCTCTACAGTATGTTAGGGATGACCAGCCATAACTTGGAGCTATTGACTATCATTGAGAAATGCTACCTCTTCATCGGTAGCATCATCTGTGGACTCGTCACCGGGGTCATCTTCGAACGGCTTGCCTTTCTGGGACTGGGCCGGCTTCTGAAGGTTCACAACCTCAAGCAGCCTTGGATCGAACCGACCGCCCTGGCGCGGACAACCCTATACATGGCCGGCTTCTTCGTCATCCTGATGGTGGTGGACCTGATCAAACTGCACCGGCTCAACCCCAACCAGCTTTGGCACACTACCGCCAGGGCTCCCCGCCGGCACGGCTGGTTGTTTACGGTCATGGGCGTACTAGGCATCGTCCTTCTTGCCTGGGCTTACTACATCACCCTGACCACCAAGCCACGTGTTTCTGCATTCAGCAGCTTCATGACCGCCGTTGTCCTCGTGGTCATCGGTACCTACCTGCTCTTCATCGCCGGCAGTGTCATCATCCTGCGCTTCCTACAACGCCGCAAGAAATTCTACTACCGACCGCGGCACTTCATCGCCATCTCGGGAATGCTCCAGCGGATGGAACAAAACGGAGCTAGCCTTGCCACCATCTGCCTGCTATGCTCGGCCGTCCTTGTTGCCCTCTTCAGTTCGATCTCCCTCTATGCCGGGATTGGCGATTCGGTCAACCGCTACGTCCCTAAAGACGTGGTCATGATCACCAATCAGCCGCTGGCCAGGGAGCAACAGACCGCCATCAAGCAGGTGGCCCATAACCACCATGCTAAAGTGTTCGACCAGGACAGCTACCAGGCCACGACCGCCCAAAACGGTTACTGGCGTGGACAACGCTTTGTTAACCAGGGTTCCCTGGAACACATGACCAATGACACCACCAGTTCCATCATTTTTGTCACCAGTCGGGATTACCAACGGCTGACCGGCAAGGCACCCCATCTCAACGATCGCCAGGCCCTGGTCTACTCACCAGCCAAACAACATACTGGTGACATCACCATCGCCGGTCACCATTATCAGGCTAAAAACCTGCACCAGCTCAGCTTTGCCTTTAACCCTGAGCACTCTATCTACGCACCGGCCTTCGTGATCGTCAACCACCTGCCGGCCGAAATGCCAACGATGAACATCACCAGTTTCCGCTACCGGCTGAACGGTTCGGATCACCAGCACATGCAATTTGAGAACGACCTGCAGGCCCACCTCCAGCTGACCAATACGCAGGTAACCGGGCGGTACAACATCCACTACCTGTTCAACAGCCTGTACGGTGGCATGGTATTCGCCGGGATCCTGATCAGCCTGGCCCTGGGAATCACGACCACCATCGTCATCTACTTCAAGCAGATCTCTGAGGGGTACGCGGACCAGTATCGTTTCAAGACAATGCAACAGGTCGGCCTCAGCGAACGCGAGACTACCAAGAGCATCCACAGCCAGGTATTGATGGTCTTCATGCTGCCGATCGCCGGTGCCGTCGTTAACCTACTCTTCGCAATACCCGCCATCAAGCAAATCATGACCCAGTTGAGTTTCTACAATCTTCCATTGATGATCACGGTTGCCGTGACAATCACCCTAGCGCTCTTAGCCGTCTACCTGCTGATCTACGGCATGACCACCCGGGTCTACCACCAGATTGTCGATAACATCCATTAAGTACTAACGCCCACGACCACTTCAGCCGGTGGGCGTTTTTGATATGGTAAATAGATATTGATTGACTTACGATGGCAACCAGGTTAGAATATTGCTAACAATAAATAAGTGTTAAGTAAAAAGGAGTGGTCCCAATGTTAAGAAATTCTAGTTTAAGTCGCCTGTGGTCCACTAGCTGCTGTTGCTAATCATTTGGTATCCGCCCCAGTTTCAGCTGGGGTCCTTTGGTTTACCCATTTTTTGATTAACAACAGTTTTTTAGTGCCCAAATGACAACGAATTGAGGTGATAAATTATGGCCACTCCCCAGATTAAGATTGGGATTCTCAACCTGATGCACGATAAGGTTGATACTCAGAAGAGATTCACAAATGTCTTTGCCCACACTGCCTACCCAGTGGAACTGACCTTCCTGTACCCGCAAACTCACTACCGCGACCGGGCAGTTCCTGATCTGGTTCAACGAATTTCACAGCCGCTCGACCTCACCCGGGTCAACGAGTTCGACGCCTTCATCATCACCGGCGCCCCGATTGAACAACTCGACTTCAATGATGTTACCTACATCGATGAGATCCACCAGCTGATCGACCAGTTGGTAAAATTCAATATCCCGCAGCTCTACATCTGCTGGGGAGCAATGGCCGCTGCCAACTACCTGTACGGGATCGAGAAGCACCGGTTACCGGAGAAACTGTTTGGGATCTTCCCTAACCACATCGTCAACCAGGGGCCGCTGCTGGCGGGACTGCCGGATGGCTTCCTGGCTCCCCACGCACGATACGCAGAACTGGATCATCAGCAGATCAACGCCCATCCCGACCTGATTCTTGAGGCCACCACCGTCGATGATGATCTCTTCTCCTTCCGGGCTCCCAAGTATCAGCAGTCTTTCCTGTTCGCCCATTTGGAATACGGACGGGAGGCCCTGTTAAAGGAGTACCGGCGTGAGAAGAACGCCTACCCGGACCGGGAATACGCTAAGCCGCAAAACTACTTTCTCGACCCCATTCATATGAAAGGGCCGCAGTTCAAGTGGCAGCCGGCCCAGCACATCTATTTCGACAACTGGCTTCAAACCGTTGTCCATAACATGCAAAACAAGAAATTAGTAAAGGAGTAATCAATAATGACTAAGATCGTTAACTCAATCACCGACCTGATCGGTAACACCCCTATCGTTAAATTAAACCGCGTTGTTCCTGAAGACGCCGCTGATGTTTACGTTAAGCTGGAGTTCTTCAACCCTGCTGGCTCCATCAAGGACCGGATCGCCCTGGCAATGATCGAACGAGCAGAAAAGGAAGGCAAGCTGACCGCTGGCGGTACTATCGTGGAACCAACTTCTGGTAACACTGGTGTCGGTCTGGCAATGGTCGCTGCCGCCAAGGGTTACCACTTAGTAATCACTATGCCGGAAACCATGAGTGTTGAACGGCGTAAGTTGATGCAAGGCTACGGTGCTGAACTGATCCTCACCCCTGGTGCTGACGGGATGAAGGGCTCCATTGCCAAGGCCGAAGAACTGGTCAAGGAGAAGGGCTACTTCATGCCAATGCAGTTTGAAAACCCAGCTAACCCCGCTATCCACGAAGCTACCACTGGTGCCGAGATCATCGATGCCTTTGGCAAGGACAACCTGCCAGACGCCTTCGTTGCCGGAGTTGGTACTGGTGGTACCCTAACCGGGATTGGTCACGCCCTCAAGAAGGCTAACCCCGCTACCAAGGTTTACGCCTTGGAGCCAGCTGAATCACCACTCCTCAAGGAAGGTCACGGTGGCAAGCACAAGATCCAAGGAATCAGTGCCGGCTTTATTCCAAAAGTTCTCGACAAGGACGTTTACGACGGGATCGTTGAGGTCAGCAGCGACGACGCCATCGCTACGGCCCGTGAAGTAGCCCACAAGGAAGGAATCCTGGTTGGGATCTCCGCTGGTGCCAACATCAAGGGTGCAATCGAATTAGCTAAGAAGCTTGGTAAGGGCAAGAAGGTTATCACTGTTTCCCCAGACGGCGGCGATCGTTACCTGTCCACTGACTTGTTCAACTACTAAAATCAAACATAACTAAAAAAGAAGCAGAAGCCAATCGTGGCTTCTGCTTCTTTTTTATGTTTTATCGATTATAAAATTGGGGACAGCAACCGGGAGAAATACTGTTTGAACTTCCGCCAGTTGGATTGCTCAGCAAAGTACTCCGGCGTCAACAGAGTGCTCTTTTCCATATCCTGTTCGAAGATTTGCTTCAGCTCAGCGGTGAGCTGCTCATTGTAAGCAAAGGCGTTGGCTTCAAAGTTAAGGCGGTAGCTCCGGTAATCTTGATTGGCCGAGCCGACCGAGGCCAGGTTGTTCCCGCTGACCATCGTCTTAGCATGGATGAAGCCGTTGTTGTACTTGTAAACCTTCACCCCATTGTTGACCAGGTACTTAGCGTAGTATTCCGTGGCCCGGTAAACGAAGGGGTGGTCCGGCATGCACGGAATCATGATCCGCACGTCAATCCCACTCCGGGCGGCGATCACCAATGACTCCAAGATTGGTTCCCCAGGAATCAGGTACGGCGTCTGGATGTAGACGTACTTACGAGCCGAGCTGATGATTGATTCGTACCCCCGCCGAATTGCGAAATTATCGTTATCAGGACCCGAAGAGACAATCTGCATCGCTACATCATCATCTTCCGTCGGTTGTTCCACCTTGAAGTCCTTGAAAGGTGCTGTCAGGTCAATGCGCTCTTTGTTGGTCTTCCGACAGGTCGTGTTCCAATCCATACCAAAGCGGACCATCAGCATCATCGCCGCCTGGCCGACAATCCGGAGATGAGTGTCACGCCAGTAACCAAACTTAGGATCGATGCCCAGGTACTGGTCACCGATGTTAAAGCCCCCAATATAACCAATCTGCTGGTCAATCACCACGATCTTCCGGTGCAAGTGGTAGTTCAGCCGCGGGGTGGTGATCCGCTTGTTAGCCTTGGAGTTGAAGGGCTGGGCAGCACCGCCTAGTTCCTCCAAGTGGGCAAAGAAGCGGTAAGTGGTCCCCCGTGATCCACTCAAGTCATAGAGGACTTTGACAGTAACGCCCCGTTTAGCAGCTGCCTCCAACGCTTTCAAGACCCGTTTTCCAAGATCGTCTGAGTAGAAGGTATAGAACTCCACATAGACTTGCTTCTGGGCGTGGTTGATATCATCGATCATCTTATCAAAGAGCTGGTGTCCATCGGTGAAGACCCGAACCTTGTTATTGAAAGTAACCAAAGCTCGATCAAGACTCAAAGAAAGGTTGATCAACTGCCGAGCCCGGGCAAGCTTACCATGGGGAACCAGAAGCTGATGGCCCCGAACATGCTTCTGCTGCTGTTCAACCATTTTCTTACCAAACGCTTCTTGTTCCGTCCGAATAGTGAAGATATCATCGTCCGACAATTTTCGACCCACGAATAGGTAAATAATGAAGCCAACAACCGGAAAGACTGACAAGACTAAAAGCCAGGCCCAGGTCGAGGCGATATCACGCCGGGTCCGGAAAACGGTCCAGATCGCAAAGCCGATGTTAATTAACCATAGGATTTCGATAATCCGCCGCACGATGTCCCATGTCCACACAATGTTCATTGTTGCTCCCCCTCAATTAAACTGCTCTCTATTATATATCAGGCTGCCGCCAACAATCTACACGGATTAGGAAAATGCTATAATGTTCGTAATAATTTTCAAGGAGGGACCGCTATGGTTAACGCACCACAGATTAGCCAAAAACTTCAGGAACAGGGTATTCCCTTTCGGATCATCAGACACCCAGCCGTCTTCACTGCCGAACAGGCTGATCGCTACGTCCAAGGTGAAAAATTTGTCCGTACCAAGAACCTCTTCCTGACCACCAGTAAGCCTAATCACTACTACTTAGTCCTGATCGAGGAACACAAACGACTAGATACCAAACGCTTTCGCCGGCTGGCGGACACGCCACGGCTAACCTTTGCTTCACCCGCTGAACTGCAGACCAAGTTGGGGCTCACGCCGGGAAGTGTTTCGCCGTTTGGCCTCCTGAACAATTGCGACCACGACGTCCAACTCTTCGTCGATCGGGACGTGGCCACCGCCGCTACTATCGGCTGCCATCCCAATGACAACACCATGACCACCATTCTAGCCACCAGCGACCTCCTGCGTTTTCTTCGTCAGGCCGGCTACCCAGCCCAAATAATCGACCTCTAGCGCAGAATATCGATCAGGTTCTTATTGGCAGCCTGTCGTGCTGGCAAGATACCAAAGATCAGGCCAACCGCGGCGGAGGTCCCGAAAGCCAGCAAGAAGGCAGTCATTGTAATGTGGGCATGGATGTGAATGCCGCCACCGATCGAATGGGATAGCAGGGGCGCAATCAGGTGGGCCAGGCCGGCACCACCCAAGAAACCCAGCAGACCCCCAGTTACCGTCAGGGCCACCGCCTCCACCAGGAATTGCATCATAATGTTGGCCGGGGTCGCCCCCACTGCCAGGCGAATTCCAATCTCCTGGGTCCGCTCTGAGACTGAGATGTACATCATGTTCATCACCCCAATTCCGGCGATGAAGAGCGAGATGGCGGCGATAAAGCTGATGAACTTCGTGATGATGCTCATCTGAGAGGAGAACTGCTTCAGCTCCTTCTCCATGTCCTCATACTGGTAGCTGCCCTGATTGGCCGCTGTCCCGTTCTTCTTCAGGTACTTAGCCACCCGCTTGGAGATCCGACCAGCATCACTGCCCTGATCAAAGGTTAGCTTAATCGTATCTCCCTGGTTAACGGCATCCCCCCGGTAATAAAGGTCAGCAGGCAGGAGGACACCAGCCCCATACTTGTTCTGGTCACCATCCAGTGAATATTCGGCCTGGTCCTTGTATACCCCCACGATCTGGTAAGTCGTTGTTCCCACAGTCACCGTGGTCCCCAGGGCATTCTGGGCAGTCCCATACTGGCGTTTTGCCAGCGAGAGCTTCATCAGGGCTACTGCCTGGCCCGTCACCAGTTCGTTTGCCGATAGTGTTCGGCCCGCCACTAGCTTAACTGCGGTGGTGGGCTTTTTTAGTAGACTAACGGTAACGTTCTTGGTGACATCGCCAATTTCGGCGTGGGTGTTAAGATTAGCGGTTGCGTGTTCGATCCGCACCCGTCTGATCTCGCCGCCAAACCGGTTGTCAATATTGGTAAGGTCTTGCTGAGTAAAGCCGTTGACCGTTGAATTTTCATTGTCCGGCAGATAATAGATCTCGGTCGATTGCTGACCCTGCTTAGTATTATTGCCAAACTTATCATACATTGTCTGGGTGATTCCGTCCCCAATTCCCATAATCGTGATCACCGCGGCAATTCCGATCATAATCCCGATGATCGTCAGGAAACTGCGCTTCTTGTTGGCCCGCAGTGAACGCAGGGCCGTCCGTAATAGTTCACTTATCCGCATTTTGTGCCCCCTGGCTGTCGCTGACGACACGCCCATCAATGATCTTCACTACCCGCTCGCACTGGGCCGCCACGTGCGGATCATGGGTTACCATGATGATCGTGGTCCCCTCGTCGCGGTTAAGGCTCTTGAAGAGGTTCATGATCTCTTGACTGGTTTCCGTATCCAGGGCTCCAGTCGGCTCATCGGCAATCAAAAAGTGCGGATGACCGATAATTGCCCGGGCAATCGAGACCCGCTGTTGCTGACCGCCGGACATGTTCTGGGGAAGCTGATTTTCGTATCCGTGCAATCCGACCTGGTCAAGCACTGCCGTCACCCGTTCCCCGACTTCCCGGCGCCGTTGTCCGGCATACAGGAGTGGCAGGGCTACATTCTCTGCCACCGTGGCCTCACGGATCAGTTTGAAGTTTTGGAAAACGAAGCCGACATTCTGGTTACGCAGGCGGGAAAACTGCTTACGGGTATAATCGTGGATGGGTTGCCCCTCGTAGAAGTAGGTACCGGTGAAATCATCATCGAGGAAGCCGATGATGTTAATCAACGTTGATTTTCCGGAACCGGACTCCCCGATGATTGCCACAAACTCCCCCTGGTCAACCGTCAGATTAATATCATGTAGAACGTGAAAACGGTGGTCACCCTGGCGGTAATACTTATTGATGTTGGTCAATTTAATCATCTTGATCAATCCTTGTATTGTTCTTCAGATGGTGACCGGGATCGGTAACAATCCGGTCGCCTGCATCAACCCCATCTGTAACCACATAGTAGTTATTGACCGCATGGCCACTGACATTCACTGCCCGGGCACGGCCATCCATAACCACAAAGACCCGGTCGTGCTGGACCGCCGTCTTGGGAATCCGAACACCGTCCTGGGCAATAAAGGCTTTAGCAGTCTGACCCGCCATGAATTTATTGGCATTGAGATTGGCGGTTACCTCGTACTTACTGTTGTTACCACTATTTCTGGTTGGCACTTTCGCCAGGTAAGTCACCGGGGTTGTCTCGGTCCGGTTTGTAGCCAGGGCCTTCACGTGCAGGTTAGTCCCATTGTGCAACTTAGCATAGTCATACTCTGATACCTGACCCGTGAACTGCAGACTATCCGAGTAAAGGGTCACGACTGGCGCTCCCTGCTTGGACTGGTCGATTGTAACGTAACCAGCATAGGGTGCGGTCAGGGCCTGATTCACCTTGCTATTAGTATTATTCAGACGATTCTGGGTTGCACTGACACTAGCTTGGGCATCAGCATAGGCATTCCTAGCCTCAGTTAATTGATTCTGCAGGTCACCTTGCTCATCAGCATCCGCCCCGTTTAGCTGTTGTTGCAAGCTATTGATGGTCTGCTGCTGGGATCTTACTTGTTGTTGGCTCTTAGTAAGGTCGCCCTGCAATTCAACGGCGCTGTCCTGACTATCCTGGTCGTGAGTCGTCAGAATCGTTTCTCCCTGGGTAACATGATCACCATTTTTAACGTTCAGGTCTTGCAGTTTTCCCGTCGGTAGGGAGAGAACCTGGGTCTGCGTTGGTTCCACCTTTCCGGTCAGGGCAAAGTCGGCCTGACTGGTAACCCGCATCGTGTGGTACTTCGGCCGATCCGCCTCCTTATTGCTCATTTCCCGCGTGGCTACGACGATAATCACAACGACTAAGATTGCACCCCCAAGTATTAACCACCGCCGCCGTCTAGTTGCCAGCAGCCGGAAGCGCCGGTTACTTCGGCTATTCTTTTGCTCGCTCATCCGTTTATCCTCCCAATAATTATTTGTTAGAATGTATCACAACCATGATAAATGACGCAAGAGCAAAAAAATCACCCGGGAAATATTTCCTGGGTGATTTTTTGTCGAGGTGTTTTATCAAGTATTTTAGATTAATGCAAGGCAGTAAAGAAAGTGATGAATCCAAAGAAGATTCCTGGGAAGTTGGCGACGAACACGGCCCAGTCCCGTTCACTCTTGAACCAGGCATAGATTGACCAGAGGGTGCAGTTCACCCCGGCAACAAACGGTTGTAGTGGTGCACAGTAAGCGCCATGAAGGTTGTTGATAATCTGTGGGATGTATGAAACGTACATGCAGACAGCGATAACACTAGCAATAACACTCAAAACCCGGATAAATTTTGTTTCCTTCATAATTCTTTTCCCCTTTACTTTTAATGTGCTCAATTAGTTAGTTGCGGCCTTCAGCGCCAGGGCGAAGTCACCGATCGTGGCCGACCCATTGTTCTGAGCCAGTGGCATTGTGATGTATTCATCCACGTTGCCAACGTCGACGTAGTTATTCAGGAGTTTCTTGAATTCACGCCGCACCTTCTTCAGGAACTCTTCGCTAACGACCCCGCCACCGAAGACAATCTGGCCGGGACGGAACATCAAGGTTGCGTCCAGGGCTGCTTGGGCAACATAGTAGGCAACGATATCCCAGACATGATCCGTCAATGGAACGTCCTGTCCCTTCTTGCCGGTCCGGGCTTCGAAGGTTGGTCCAGAAACCAGGCCCTCCAGGCAGTCGCCGTGGAATGGACAGATGCCCTTGAAGTCCAGGTCATCAGGGTGCCGCTTCAAACGGATGTGCCCCATCTCGGGGTGACCGAGCTCGCCGACAAACTTGCCGTCAATAACGGCACCGGCTCCGCAACCAGTCCCGACTGTGTAGTAGACCAGGGAGTTAATCCGCTTGTTGAACAGTGTTGAGAGGACGTATTCACCATAGGCCGAACCGTTAACATCCGTTGTCCAGTAGATTGGAATATTAAAGTGCTTCTTGAATGGACCTACAAAGTCAGTGTCTGCCCAGCCCTTCTTAGGGGTGTTAGTGATGTAACCATACTTAGATGAGCTCCGACGAATCTCGATGGGACCGAATGAAGCAATTCCGATACCAGACAGGTCGTCCTTGTACTGGTCAAACCAATCAATGCACTTTTGAATGGTTTCCTCTGGCGTCGTGGTTGGAATATGAATAGAATCCTTGATCTGATAGTTAATGTCACCAACTGCACAGACAAACTTGGTCCCGCCGGCTTCAATACTTCCTAATAACATGTTGTGGTCCTCCTTAGTTGTTCTTTTCCATTTCAGCGCGTAGTTTCTTACCGATCTCTTCGTAACCCGGCTTGCCTAACAGGCCAAACATATTGACCTTGTAGGCTTCCACACCAGGTTGGTTGAATGGGTTGATCCCGTTCAGGTAACCGGAGATCCCCATGGCCACTTCAAAGAAGTAAATCAGGTAACCAAGGGTGTACTCATTTTCTTCTGGGATGTGGACGGTCATTACCGGAACCCCACCGGCCGTGTGAGCCGCTACGACAGCTTCGTAAGCCTTAGTATTGGCGAAGTCCATCGTCTTGCCTTCCAGGTACTGCAGGCCATCCAGGTTATCGTCTTCACTTGGGATTTCAACATCGTAGTTTGGCTTGTCCAGCTTAACGACAGTCTCCATCAGGAAGCGGCGCCCTTCTTGAATATATTGACCCAGGGAGTGCAGGTCCGTGGTGAAGTTAGCGCTGGATGGGTAAATCCCCTTGTGATCCTTACCTTCGGATTCACCAGCCAATTGCTTCCACCATTCGGCGAACATCCGCATGTTGGGTTCGTAGTTTTCCAGCAGTTCGGTTTCGTAACCCTTCCGATAAAGAATATTCCGGTAAGCGGCATACTGGTAAGCCTCGTTCTTGGTCAGATCAGGGTCAACAAAGTCCTTTTCAGCCTGAGCAGCCCCTTCCATCAGCTTATCAATGTCAGCGCCAGAAGCAGCGATTGGCAAGAGACCCACTGGGCACAGGACAGAGTAACGACCACCAACACCATCTGGGATAACGAAAGATTCGTAGCCGTTAGCATCAGCTTCAGTCTTCAAAGCCCCCTTGGCTTTGTCGGTCGTGGCGTAGATCCGCTTGTTGGCCTCTTCTTGACCGTACTTTTCAATCAGCTTCTTCTTGAAGATCCGGAAGGCGATGGATGGTTCTGTAGTTGTCCCGGACTTGGAGACCACGTTGACGGAGAAGTCCTTATCCCCAATCAACTGCAGTAAGTCGTGAACGTAGGTGGAGCTCAGAGAGTTGCCGGCAAAGATCACCAGTGGGTACTTGCGATCCTTAGCACTCTGTGCCTGGTAGAAAGTGTTGTGCAGGAAGTCGATTGTCATCTGGGCCCCTAGGTATGATCCCCCAATGCCGATGACGACCAGGATGTCGGAGTCGGACTGGATCTTCTTAGCCGCCGCCTTGATCCGGGCAAACTCGTCCTTGTCGTATTCCGTTGGCAGGTGGAGCCAGTCACGGAAGTCCGCCCCGGCACCGGTCCCGTTGCGAAGTTCGTCGTCCGCGGCGTTGACCATTGCCTGCATCTCACCCAGTTCGTTGTCGTTAACGAATTGCTTTAAGCCTTGCTTATCTAATGAAACATGCGCCATGATAAAATCCCTCTTTATCAAATAATTTTGAAGTTTCTCGAAAACGCTTTCGCCTTTCAACAGCTATTATGATAGCGCTTTCTGATCTTTGTGTCAACCGGTTGACACAAAGAAATTTTTTTATAAAATAAAAAAGAACAGCACTAGGCTGTTCCACCATCTAATATTTTTACCGGTAGCATCCGCGAGCTTACCTTCTCGCCATTTATCCGTGATTGTAGCATTTCGACGGCTACAGCAGCCATCTGATTGATTGGCTGTTGGACTGTCGTTAGTTGTGGTAATAAGATCCGGGTCGCGTTGGCCCCATCGTATCCAACCACTCGTAGATCTTCGGGGATCAAGCGTTTGAATTCTCCGGCAATGTTCATTATCAAACCAGCGTTGGTATCATTATCCGCAAAGATTCCGTCCACCTCTGGATGATCTTCAAAGATCTGACGAATAATCCGTCGTTTCTTCTCGACCGGATCATCGAAGCTAATATGGTATGTAATTGGAATTTGACCATGTTTACGGAGCAGGTCCTCATAGGCTAGCCGCCGCTCGTGGTTAGGTGTCGGAATATCCTCGGGATAGTTGGTATGGATAATGTGCTGACACCCATCGTCCAGTAAGCGCTGGGTAGCAAGCAGGCCACCATTATAGTTATCAGAGGCCACCACCGGGACATTGCGGCTGACGATTTGCTCGATTGAGATGATCGGCAGGGTGGTCCGTTGATACTCGCTGATCGCCTGGTTGTGGGCCCCCACAATAAGGCCATCGACCTGTCGGTTAAGGAGCTGGCGCAAGAAGCTGCGTTCCTTCTCAGGATTATTCTGGCTGTTCCCCATTAGCACCTTATAGCCACGACGGTACAACTCGTTCTCCAGGGCCGACTCGAGCTGACCGAAGAAGGGATCATCAATGGTTGGGAAGATTAGCCCCACCAGCTTGGTCTCCTGCTTATACAGTTGGCGTGCGATAGCGTTGGGACGGTAATTAAGCTTTTCCATTGCCCGCTCGACCTTGGCAATCGTCGCATCGCTAAGGTAGCCACGACGGTTGAGTACTCGCGATACTGTCGTTTTGGAAACGCCAGCTTCTTTGGCGACGTCGTCTAACTTAACTGGCTTTTTGGCCATAACATTCACCCGATTTTAAAGAATTATCTTTATTATAGCATTTTCCAATTTATGAGGAGGTAACGACTATGGATAACAAAGAAGTTACAAAGCGTTGGCGCGAGGCAAAAGTGATCGGTAACATTGCTACGATCGCTTGTCTGATTATGTATGCCTCTTATATCGATCAAATTGTTCTCAACTTCACCGGGCACCCGGTATCACCCCTACAGCCGATCTGTGCCGCAATCAACGCCTCCCTGTGGGTTGCCTATGGTTGGCTTAAGCCCGATAAGGATTGGCCGGTGATCATCGCCAACTTCCCAGGGATCATCTTTGGCGCCGTTACCTTTGTCACTGCGTTTGTTCACTAGGATAAAAGGACTTGCAACTTGGCAAGTCCTTTTATAATGCTTGGCGATATACCGCTAAAGTTCGTGGATCGAAGCACATCATTGTCACCTCATCAACCACCTCAGCCGTATTCAGAAAGTCACGGATCGTGGTTAAAGCGATGGGCGCTGCAATCTCAAGTGGAAAAGCGTAGACCCCGGTGCTAATCGATGGGAAAGCAACGGTCCGGCACCCGTTCTTCTCCGCCAGACGCAGACTATTACGGTAAGAATTGGCTAATAATTGTCGTTCATTACCATCCCCGCCGTGCCAGATTGGACCAGGTGTATGAATGATATAGCGAGCCGGCAGGTTGAAACCACTAGTGATCCGAGCCTCCCCGGTTGGGCACCCATTGAACTTGCGACAGGCCAGGTAAAGTCCAGGCCCCGCTGCACGGTGAATGGCACCATCAACACCACCACCGCCCATCAGGGTTGTGTTGGCCGCATTGACGATTGCGTCGACCTGGGCTCGGGTGATGTCACCTTGGACTACATTAACTTTCTTCATCATCATTCCCCCACTTTATAAAATCGCACTAAAAAATCACTGTCTATCCGTTTTACCGGACAGATAGTGATTTTTTCTTTTACCAGATGTTGACCCGGTCTTCCGGAGCCTTATACATCTTATCGCCCGGTTGAATATCGAAGGCTGTATAGAAATCAGCCAGGTTCTCGGCTTGAACGTTAGCTCGCAACTTCTGCGGAGTATGGACGTCAATTGACAGGAGGAGTTGGTCATATTGCTTAGTGGCCTTCATCCGCCAAATCGTTGCCCAGTTGATGAAGAACTCGCTAGCACTGAAGTCATCCTCTTCCTTGGCAGCTTCAAGGGCACAAGATAGGCCACCACCGTCGGCAATATTTTCGGAAACAGTCAGCTTGCCGTTAACCTTCTGTCCCGCAAACGGCAACCCATCGAATTCCTTGATCATCTTCTGGGCCAGTTGCTTGAAGTGTGCCGAGTCCTCATCCGTCCACCAATTGTTAAGATTACCGTACTCGTCAAAAAGCGCTCCATTATTATCAAAGGCATGGGAGATCTCGTGGGCAATAACCGCACCAATCCCACCGTAGTTCTGGCTGCTAGTCTGCTTCAAAGAGTAGAACGGTGCCTGCAGGATAGCAGCTGGGAAGACAATGATGTTCTTGAATGGGTGGTAGTAGGCGTTAACAGTGGCGGCGCTCATCTCCCACCGCATCCGGTCAACTGGCTTGTTCCAGCGACCAAACATCTCACGGCTCTTGACGTAGTTGATCTGGTTGAGGTTGGCAATCAGGGATTCACCTTCATCAACCTTAAGTTGGTCATAAACTGCCGGAATATTGTCCGGGTAGCCGACCTGGATACCGAGCTTATCCAGCTTGAGGATGGCCTTCTCCCGGGTAGCCTTACTGAGCCAATCGTTCTTAGCTAACCGCTTCTTGTAGACGGCCACCATCCGTTCAACCATCCGGTGAACATCGGCCTTTGCTTCAGGGCCAAAGTACTTCTTACCGTAGTAGTCACCGGCAACTTGGCTGAAGACGTCACGGGCTAGGTAGTAAGCGAACTTACGCTGGCTGATTGGCTTCTTGCTTCCAGACAGTGCCCGGCCATAGCGACCGTTGATCTCACGCATCTCATCATCCAAGTAACTAGCGTAGTCACGGATGATGTTAACAGTTGCCCAATCCTTGAACAGATCAAAGTGGTCCTTCAAAATACCATCAAGAGCCTTGAAGTAGTCTGGTTCCGTCACAATAACCTTTTCTGGGGTGGTACCAACCAGTCGTTTAATCACACCAGCTAGATCCAGCTGGTCAGTGGCACTTGCCAGTTCAGCTACCGTCTGGGGGTTGTACATCTTACTGTAGTCCGCAGCTTCTTCGGCACTCTTAACGTTTGGCGCCAGAAGGGCATCGAAGTCCTTGGCATGTTGGATGATCTGAGCGGCATCATCCTTATCGTAACCCAGCTTATCCATCAGAGTTGCTACCATATCGGTCCACAGCTTGAGCAGCTGATCATGTTCTTGCTGCTTTTCTGGCGTGTAGTAACTCTTGTCGGGCAGGATCAACGATGGAGATGAAGCAAACAGGGCATAGACCGTAGCGTTCTTCATGTCTGCATCGATATCAAAGGTCACTGGTGATGGTAAACCATACATAACCCAGTTCCGCCACTGTCCTTGGTAGTCATCATAGGAATTGAGTTCCTCAACGCTGCTAAGCACCCGCTTCAAGGCCTTGGGGCCAACCTTTTTACGGAAGTCAAACTTCTTGGCAATCTTATATAGCTTGATCATCTCGTTGAACCGCGCATCGTCTGACTTCTGCTTCCCCTCTGCATAGGCATCAAAGTCATCCATCATTTGCTTATCAATTTCGTCAACGAGGTCGTTGAAGCCCCCAGTTGCCGGCTTATCGTCAGGAATCTTGGCGTCCTTGATCCAGTCGCCGTTAACGGCCTCGTATAGGTCGTCTTTGATCATCTTTTTATCTACTGCCACAATGCATCCTCCTTAGCGTGTTAATACTTTTATTATACTATTTTTTCAGAAATGTCGGTAACAATTGGACTAGTCCTGAAATGGGGCCAACAATGCCTGGCGGGCGCCGGCAGAAAGCCACTGATCATGACGCATGATTAGCTGGTTGACAGCCCGATAGTTATTGAGGTCAGTGGTGCCGTTGATTAGGCCCGCCATTTGAAGCTGGCGGGCAAAGTGAACATCAGCGGCCTCGAGGACATTCCGGTAGATTGGCTGATCATCCGGGTCCCAGTCCTCATTCAATAGCCCCACCGCACGTCGGTATTCCTCACTGTGGGTCAGCACCCGCTGCATCGCTTGAGGATTCAAAAGTGTCGTCATTTTTCATTCCTCCCTAATTCAAACACGTGGCCGTGACAACCGGTAACTGACAGCTGATCCGCACTCGTGGTCACCAGCCAGTCAACGTTACGATAGCGGTGGTCACATAATTGCTTCTCACCCCAGCCATCTGTAATGATCATCACCAAGGTTTCGGTCCGGGAAACATGGTGGGCGGCCAGAAAATCAAAAATAGCCTGGAAGCTGGTACCACCGCCACCGCGCCGTTCCCAGCTAATTGACCGTCCGGAACGTAGAGGCTGTCCTGGTGAGTAAACCTTAGCATCAAACGAGTAGGCCATAGCTTTGACACGGTAATGACGGACCAGCTGCATAATCTCTGTCAAGGCCCGACCTATTTCTGCATCAGTCATCGATCCTGAGTTATCGACGAAGATCTTCAGTTCGGCGGTCAGATGAGTTACCTGACCAGGTAAGTCCATCCGTAGGGGCTGGCGACGGTTAAAGCGGGCATGGGATGGTTCCTTTCCCCGCGCAATCTGGCCAACTTGTCGAGTAAGGACCTGACGCCAATCAAAGCTACTGGAAGAATGCCGGGGACTGATTGCCTGACGGACTTCTCCCGGTAGTAACCCCCGGTCATGCTGGGGTGTCTGGTGCCAGGCATGTTGGAGTAACCGGCGGAGATTCGCCAGCCGAACCTGCTGGTTACCCACTGGTTGGGCTACACCACGCGTCCATCCTCGATGATCATCCTGTTCGCCAGATTCTCCTTTGCGATCGCCTTCCAGACGGATACCACCCTTCTTCAGGCGTTCACGTTCTGCCACATTGGTCGTAGCTAGTATTCGCAGGTAGTCCTGAGAATCAAGCCGGGCCGGAATCCGCCGCCGTAAGAGTTTCCGGACTTGTTCTAGGGTCGCCGTTCCTGGTGGCGCCGCCGGCAGGTACTGGTTAACCGCCATGTCCGTGGCTACCTTAACCAGCTGGGGATGGGGATGATCAGCGTAACGCAGGGGGTGCTGCCACAAGACATGTAACGCCTCGTGGGCCAACAGCAACTGAGCGTCATCCTGACGAAGCGCGACAAATGTTTTCGGATTGACCACGAGAGTTAATTGGTCACCCTTCCAGTGCAAACCGACGACCGCCGCCTGGTGCTCATCAAACTGGCGGGGTAACTGAAGGAGGATTTCTCCCAACAGGCGGTGTTCTTGTAATACCGCAACGATCACTTGACTGACCATCGCCGGTGCACTTACAGCTGAATGACGATGGAAAATCTTATCCCAGAAAGCCATCAGTTCCGGTCACCCCGTGTTGCAATTTCGGCCAGGCGACGATACAACTTAGCTACAGCCCCTACAGAATCTTCTTTAGCCGCCTCGTACATTGGTTGAATAACCTGGTCGAGTTGACCACCAATGGACTGAGCAATTGCAAACTGACCGTCGGGGCTTACCTGATCAAGCAGCGTGCTGAAGACACTGGCTCCATTTGCCGTGCTCAGTGGTACTCGTTTATCATCAGCAACCCATTCACGAAGCAAGCGCACTTTGGTTGCCTCATCAGCACCCGCGAAATTTTCCCGACTGGCAGCCTTAGTCTGAATAGCCTCCAGGGTGAGTTGCTTCCCCTGTGTCAGTACAAATTGGGCAAAAGAAACTCCTACCTCGTTTCCCAGATCACCACTGAAAAGATCAGCGGCAAGCTCTTGCTGGGTAGCTGGTGGTAACTGTTGGAGCTGGTCCAGGTTATTGGCAACCCGCTCCCATGCCCGGGGCGTCGGCTGCAAGTCCAAGTTATCAGGATCGTGGACCACTAACCGTTCCGGATAAGTGGTCAGGTAATTAATCACCAACTGGTTGATTTCTGTAGTGCGCGCCCAGTCCAGCCATTCCGCAGTAGAGGTCGTCATCACCAACCGCACTGTCCGATCTTTGATTGCCGCGTCGGCGGAAGCTACCGTATATTCCCGATCGCCAAAGCCAGCCATTGTACTATCCGGATTCTCCGCAATAACAATCATAACGGTATCCGGAAGCCGCAGCGCGTTGATTCGCCGTTGCAGGACTAAATTCATCAGCTCACTCTGAACGGCAGCTGTCCCCCGGTTAAACTCATCGAGGAACCAGACAATTGGCGTCTGGGGGTGGGCCTCAGCATCCTTGATAATCCTGATCAGTGTTTCTGAGTAGCCAAATTGGACATTAGCTAGCCGACCATAGTGCTGGGTCTCAACAAAGGAATCACTGGTCAGCGGCGGAACCGGTATAGCCAGGTCCCCTTTTTCACTTAGACTGACCACCGTAGTAAAAAGATGGGCACCCAGCCGACTAGCAACATCCTTAACCAGGGCGGACTTGCCAATTCCGGCATCACCGACAATGTTAGGGACATTTCCTGCCCGCAAAACCAGGGGGACCGCCGTCAGTAATTGTTGATATGTCAATGCCATGTGATCAGTCCTTCCAACCGTGTTTTTCAAGGTCCATCATGCGCTTACGCATTCCTGATACATAGGGATTCCCGGCGACGATAAAACGCTGGGGCTTGGCGCCGTCCTTTCCCTGCATGTTCACCCCAATCCGTTGAGTCGTCATTATTTCCCGGGGAATTTTATACTGGTCAAGCTCGACCCGAAGCGGGCTGGTTTCCATCGGCTGACCATCTAGACTTCGGGAGTGAATCCCGAGAGCTTGAACGAGCTTACCCGGGCCATTCGTAATGTTGACCCCGGTCATCTTTCGGTGAGCCGCCATCAGGTCGATTCCGATCGCCGGTTCAATACCACGCAAAAGGATTCCCTGTGGTTCATCTTTATCCTGAACAACGATGTCGAAGCAGTAGTGGCCCCGAATCTGGTAGAGGTAAATATCGCCTGGATGGCCATACAGGGATTCCGAATAACCAGTCCGCCGGCCGTTAAAGGCATGGGACGCCGAATCATTTTTCCCTAAATAGGCCTCTGTCTCGACAATATAGCCCCCAGTCTTACCATCCGGGCCGTCGTAGATGACGAGTTTACCTAGCAGGTCCCGAGCAATTTCCGTTGTCGGCCGGCCGGTAAAAAATTGTTGGTATTCAGACAACATAGTTTGAATTCCCCCTTAAAAGAACTATTCTAAAGTTACCACGAATCGAAGGGAGAAACACACATGGAACTCAAAACGGAACGAATTTACACCAAGCCCGCTGACCTCGATGGCTACCGGATCCTAGTTGATCGCCTCTGGCCCCGAGGAATTTCCAAAGTTAACGCCCACCTGGACGAATGGCTGAAGGAAGTCGGCCCCAGTAATGACCTGCGGAAGTGGTTTGGCCATGATCCCGCTAAATATGTGGAGTTCAAGGCTCGCTATCTGAAAGAACTCGCTGAGAATCCAGCCTACTCCCAGCTCCAGCAGCTGGTCAAGGAGAAGCTTGCCACTCAAAACGTCATCCTACTGTATGGCGCCAAGGACGAAGAGCATAACCAAGCAATTATCCTTAAGGAACAACTGCAATCTGACCTGAAATAGCAAATAACGGGGACCGCATCAATTACAGTCCCCGTTATTCTTTACTTTAGTAGTGCCAAACCCTGTTGCAGAACGTCGTCATCCACTCGCGTCGTCAAGAAACGCTGCATCGGTGTTTCACTGTGGCGGTCCTTAAAAGCCAACGGTTCGGCCGCAAGAATCACCGCCGTCAGGTTGTTTTCGGTCATCAGGAGTTGGCCTGGCCCCTGATACTTACCTTTGGTATGCTTACCGATCCGCCAGACATGCAGCTTCGCGTTACCGGCTGGATCAAGTTTTAATTGGTACTTACCGTCCGCATCCGTCTCTACTGGAATACAGGTGAATTTCAAGACTTCATACTTGCCTTTTTTACTCATATGTTATGTCCTCTCTTCGCTTTACTACCCATTCTACTTTTCTATTTCGTAAATTCAACTTACATCTGCATTAAGTGGTACAGTTAAGTTAATTAAATGATCGGAGGTAATCAATTATGGAAAAAACACCAATTACGGCTGAACAAATGCGGCACTATGACTCCTACACGATCAACAAGATTGGCATTCCCTCACTCGTCCTAATGGAACGGGCGGCGTTGGCGGTTCGGGATGAGGTGCTCAACGCTTTTCCCCTCTACCTGGACCATGTCGTCGTGGTCGCCGGTAGCGGCAACAACGGCGGGGACGGCCTCGATGTAGCTCGGCTCCTCCACATTGCCGGGGTCAAGGTAACCATCCTTAACGTTGGTAACCCGGACCACGCCTCAGCAGAACACCAGACCCAGGAAAAGATCTGTCAATATTACCAGATCCCCGAAACAACTGACTTGAACGTCCTTAAGCAGGCCAGTCTGATCATCGACGCCATGTTCGGGATCGGCATCGACCGGCCAGTAACCGGTGCTTACGCTGATGCTATCAACGCAATTAACCAAAGTGATGCCCTGGTGGTGGCCGTCGACATGCCATCCGGGATTAACACTGATACCGGCGAAGTCATGGGGACGGCCGTCAAAGCTGACGCTACTGTCACCTTCGCCTTCAACAAGGTTGGTCTGACTAAGGGCGACGGTGTAAAATATGCCGGTCGGATCGTCATTGCTGACGACATGGGTACCTACGCTGTTGACGACTAATCTACGCCCAACTTTTAATTATCAATCCAAAATAAGGGATCATGACATTTCCATCATGATCCCTTATTTTTATGATTTTTACTTCAGGTACTTAGCAGGGTCAGCGGCAAAGTCATCGACTGCGATCTCAACGCTGTCCTTGGTAGCGGCGTTCTTCAATTGGAACTTACCCTCGTCAACTTCCCGGCTGCCAAATACGGCGAAGTACTTAGCATTGCGCCGGAAGGCTTCCTTGATTTGCTTACCGACCTTGACACCACTGTAGTCCTTGTCAGCAACGACGCCTTGTTGGCGAACCTTGTTCAAAAGGTCAAAGGCCAAGGCATCCCCTTGGTCATCGGCACTGGCAAAGAAGACGTCCAGCGTATCTTTAGGGGCAAATTCTGGGTTCTCCTGCTGGAGGAGCAGCATCAGCCGTTCAACACCCATTCCGAAGCCAATGCCCCCTTCTTCGGGACCGCCTAACTGCTTGATCAGACCATTGTAACGCCCACCAGCACATACCGTGGTGTAGCCACCACCAAAGACCGGTGAGTCAGACATGATTTCAAAGATGGTGTGGTTGTAGTAATCCAGTCCCCGGACCATGTTGGTATCAATCTCGTAGTCGATGCCTAGTTGCTTCAGGAGGCTCCGAACCTGATCGAAGTAAGTTTGGGATTCATCATCGAGGTAGTCAAGAATCGATGGTGCGTTAGCCACGATCTTCTTGTCACCCTCGTCCTTACTATCGAGGACCCGCAGTGGGTTTCGGTAAAGGCGTTCTTGAGAATCCTTGCTGAGCTCATCGTAGTGCGGCTTCAGGTAGTCGATCAGGGCCTGACGATAGTCCTCACGTACCTTCTTGTCCCCTAGGGTGTTGATGGTTAGCTTGACGTTTGGAACACCAAACCGCTTGAAGAGGGTCATGGCCATAGCAATGACTTCGACATCGATCTGTGGTGATTCGTTGTTCAGTGCTTCCACCCCAATCTGGTGGAATTCACGTTGCCGACCGGATTGCGGACGCTCATAACGGAACATTGGGCCCATGTAGTAGACCTTGTACGGCTTTGGGTATTCTGGACCGTAGAGCTTGTTTTCGACGTAGGCCCGGACAACCCCGGCCGTCCCTTCAGGCCGCAGAGCAATGTGCCGATCACCCTTGTCGTGGAAGTCATACATTTCCTTTTCCACAATGTCAGACGTGTCCCCGACATTCCGTGAGAAGACATTGTAGTCCTCAAACATTGGTGTCCGGATCCCCCGGTAACCAAATTCACGGAAGACTTCCCGGGCACTTGCTTCAACCTTTTCCCACAGACCGGTCGTACCCGGAAGCAGGTCGGCCGTACCCTTTGGCTTTTGATAATCCATCTTTGTTATCTCCTTTCAAATTTCACGTCGAGCACAATAAAGAACGCCCTCCAAGGCCATCAGCCTTAGAGGGCGAATTAAATTCACTGTGCCACCTCTATTCGTAGTGGCCTCACAGTCACTACCTCAGGAAGTTTCTCAACTTCATGACGCTAACGGGTCATCCGGGACGGACTACTTTGTTCCCCCGTCCAGCTAGTAGAGGTGTCTTCATGGTTGCTACCAGCTCTCAGCTCCACTGGTTCTCTGTCAGTTCTGCAATCACTTTATTTTCTACTCAACGCTTTTACACACATGTGATTTTACCATAGCTCCCGGTCCTGGTCCACCCAATCAGGAGTGAGCCTGGAGCCGATGAATCCTGGTAAGGTAGGCAATCACGATTAAGAGGGTAATAAACATCATCAGGAAGACTGAGATAAAGAGCAGCTGGTAGTTGCCCGCCTCAATAACATAACCACCATACAGGGGGCCAATCGCCCGGCCAACTGAAATGGTGATATTCAATAATCCCTGGTAGTGTCCCGCCTCGTCGACATCGGTCAGCTGGGCGATCCAAGCGGGCAGACCCGCAAAACTCGTTGTTTCACCAATCGTCAACACCACGAAGTCCAGGGTAAAGTCCAGCAAGCTCCTGGCAAAGACCAGTAGCAAGAACGACGAGGCAAAGATCAAGATCCCGACGATAATCTGACTCGATAGCCGAACATAAGGGCTCAGTTTGTGGTTCTATGATATTCGGTAAGGATAAGATAAATTCTTGTTCTTACCGTTTTTTG
>CAMCCW010000012.1 GCA_945873395.1 uncultured Lactobacillus sp.
TACGCTTGAAACGCTTAGCAGCAGCGCGATTAGTCTTCATCTTTGGCATAACTAATTCCTACCTTCTTAAATTAATTTTTCGCTTTATCAGCAGCTGGGGCGAGCGTCAGGAAGATGCTCCGTCCCTCCATCTTTGGACGTTGGACAACAGTAGCAATGTCTGACGTTTCATCAGCCATCCGTTCAATCATGTCACGACCGATATCCTTGTGCGTGATTGCACGGCCACGGAAACGTAATGAAACCCGAACCTTGTCACCCTTCTCGATGAACTTCCGAACCCGCTTCAACTTAACATTGAAGTCGTTCGTGTCAATTGATGGGCTCAATCGAATTTCCTTAACGGTTACTGTCTTTTGTTTCTTACGAGCTTCACGCTCTTTCTTTTGCATCTCGAAACGGTACTTACCGTAATCCATAATGCGGGCAACAGCTGGCCGTGCCTTTGGTGCAACTAACACCAAATCAAGGTTGGCATCTTCTGCCAATTGAAGTGCTTCACGCTTCGACTTGATCCCAAGCTGTTCACCTTTTTGATCAATCAGCCGCACTTCCCGTGCACGAATACCGTTATTGACAATCATATCTTGTGCTATGGCAACGCACCTCCAATTTTATTAGCGAAAGATCAAGCAAAAAAAGCGAGGTGTCAGTGCACCCCGCTAAATAGGAACAGACCTCGTTCGTCTGCTCAATTTCATCTCGTCAGCCCGACGATCCCTATCGCCCAGGCGAGAAGCGGGTGCTTCTGCTTTTTCTTTCAACGTTTACTAGATTACAAAATTAACCGACAAATGTCAAGCACTTATCCCTTTTTTCGTAGGTTTTCACCATTCATCTCAATCTCACGGGATAAGAACTTGATCCGCTCCATGATCCGGGCCGCCTTGACTGGCTCCACTACCCCCTGGTTGTTGATCGCTAGGTGCTGCTTTTCGAGCTGGTCCATCGAGAAGTTCGAACTAAAGAACGTCGGCAGTTCTTCCTGCATCCGGTACTCCAGGATCACGCCGAGAACATCATCCCGCACCCAGGTGGACATGGCATCTGCGCCGATATCATCGAGCATTAGTACCGGTGCCTTCTTGACTGCATCAATTTTGGCTCCGGCCTCGTTGTTCCTGATCGAGTTCTTCATCTCCACAGCAAAACTCGGGAAGTGGACCATCGTAGTCGCCACGTCATGCTTGGCCAGCTCATTAGCGGTCGCCGCCAGTAGGTAGGTTTTACCGACGCCGAAGCTCCCCGTCAGGTACAGACCCGGCCGGAAGTGACCAGCCTGGTAGTTGTCGATGAAGTCATTGGCGGCATTGTATGCCATTACCCGACCAGCCGTGCCATTCTGGTCATCCAAGTAGTAGTCATCCATCGTAGCCCGCCGAATAAACTTTGGCATGTTGATCGAGTTGACCAGGTGACGCAGGTGTTCCTGTTGCCGTCGCTCGATCAGCTGCTGGGTTGGTACATAAGTTACATCAATCTGCCCAGCGACCAGCTGTAATTGTGGTGAATAGCCGGGAGCTACGGTGGCCTTACCAGCCTTGATCAACTGCTTCTCATGGAAGAATTCATACAGTTTTGAACGCCCCCGCCGGATATTTTCCTTGGTAAGCCGGTCACGGTTGCTGGTCAAGAAATCGCGGACTTCGGGATCCTGGTAAACCTGCTTCATCACCTGATCCATGCTGGCCGTAATGTTGCGACCCTGCATCATCTTTTGAATTGTCTTGTTTAGTGGTTCCAAACCAATCACCTTCCCTTACGATTACTACGCTGCCGGGCCCTAGCCTTGGCAAGAGCTGCTGCCGAAGCCTTCTTGGTACGGGTAGCCTGATCCTGCTTACTCCAGTCAGGCATCGTTTCCCGGACCTCCATCCGCTGACGACTGCGTTTACCAGCAAACCGTTTTGGCGGATTCTGCTGTTTGTCCTGGTTGAACTTCTTCAACTGAAGCAATGCCCCAGCACCGTCGTGAACACCAGCACGCAACCAGTCGTTGGCAATGGCATCGACAAAGTTCCCCTTTAACGTTGCATTACCGAGATCAGCGATGACATACCAAACAAGAACATTGATGACCGATGACGGCAGCTTGCCATCCTGAACCAACCTGGTTAAAACATTACGCTCCCCAACAGTCACGTACCCGCCAGTCTGTTCCTTGAGGGCCTGGAGGAAGGTTACCGGGGCATAATTATCAGTGCTCTTTAACAACTGCCGGTCCTTAGCGGTCAACTGCTTATCATCAACTGATTCTTCCTGCTTAGGCACCGGCGACGAAGCCGGTACCTGCTTATACTGCGCCGCCACCTGGCGTTTAAACTTCTGCGCATCAAAGTGGTTAGTCGCCAGGTCAAGTGCTCCCCTAATCAGTCGGGCCATGGTGGGTTCATCGATGCCGTATAACTGGTGTTCTACTTCAATCAACTCACGGTGGTTAGCGAGATCCTCTTTAATCACGGGTTGACTCTTCAAAAGCGTCAGCAGGGTCGCCCAATTAAAGTCACTACTATCCGCCACCAGCGAATGGTGTTCTGACACCACTGTATTCGTCCGGGCCCGCTTAACAGCTTCCGGAAGGTGGACCAGTTCCCGCTGATCAACCTGGTAGGAATCTAGGAAGTGGTGACTGACGTTTTTCAGCTGCGTATGTTCAGCAACTAACCGGTAACGGTGAGCATTATTGGCCAACTTGGTAAAAGCTTGCTCACCAATCGCCTCCAGCAAGAGAACACTTAGTAAGTTATCGTTTATAAACTGGTCTGGCGAAAGGGTCGCTTGGAGCTCGTAGACATACAGGTCGCCCTGGGCATCATGTTGAAAATACGTCTGGACGATCCCCATCCCCTCGAGACGGCGGAGTCCTTCACTCACTTGACTCTGGCCAGCATTTACCTGAACCAGCAGGGTCGACTGCAGGCGCCGATCAGCCAGGGTCGGGTGATCGAGCAGCTGGCGTCGCAGGGCGTAGAACAGACTAAACGCCACGGGGCCCAAAATCGGCTGGTAGTACTCCGTAAAGATCCGATCGTTAAAATTGATAAAGTCGGCCGCGGCGGTAACCAGGTACCCCGCCTGTGGATCAAAGTTTGGCCGCGTTGTCACGATCTAACCCCCTACTTTTTCTTATGCTCATCCTTAACCATTGTTTCTAGTTCGCTCATGAAGGCATCCACGTCCTTAAACTGCCGATAAACACTGGCAAAGCGAATGTAGGCAATCTCATCGACGCTCTTTAATTCATTCATCACAAACTTACCGATAATCTGACTAGAAACTTCATTTTCACCGAGGCCGCGCACTTGTTTCTCCACTTTATCCGTCAGCTTGGTCAAGCGCTCCATGCTCACTGGCCGCTTTTCAGCAGACCGGACAATTCCATTTAAGATCTTCTGTCGGCTAAATTCCTGGCGGGTACCGTCCTTTTTGATGACGAGCAGTGGTGTCTCCTCGTAGCGTTCAAAAGTGGTAAAGCGAAAACCGCAGTGGACACATTCACGCCGGCGCCGAATGAAGGTCCCATCTTCACTCGGGCGACTATCGACCACCCGCGAACCATTTTTATGACAATGTGGGCATCGCAAAGCGTTCCCCTCCTTTTAACATAGGTAGTATTTTATTTTACCGCTTGTTCTGCAGGTGTTCAACCAATTGCGCCACTTGACGCCGCGTCTGCTCCAGGCTGGCATCATTATCAATCACCACATCCGCCCGAGCCACCTTCTCACTCAGCGGCATCTGGGCGGCAATCCGGGCCCGTGCTTCCGCCGCCGAGTAGTGATTACGGGCCATCAGGCGTCGCAATTCAGTTTCCGGGCTGACCGTCACTACCACGACCAGGTCACAATCCTCATCATAGTGTTGCTCATACAAGAGGGGCACATCCAGGATGACATTGGGGACATTCTGTTTTTTTAGCGTATCAACGGCCTGCCAGATAGCATCCCTAATCAAAGGTTGCATGATCTGGTTGAGCTCTTGCCGGGCCGCCGTGTCAGCAAAGACTCGTTTTCCAAGCTGTACTCGGTTCAGGTTTCCATCAGGCTGAATAATCTGATTGCCAAACGCTGCAGCTAGTTTATTTAGAGCCGTTGACCCTGGCCGCTGAACCTGACGAGTGATTTGGTCAGCATCAACAATTGGTAATCCTGCCTGCCGCAATAAGTTACTGACGGTCGACTTGCCACTAGCGATTCCACCAGTCAGGCCAATTATCCTCGTCATAGCAAGTCCTCCCGTAACGGTTGACAATGCGGGCAGTAGGTGGTCCCACGTTGGGCAACCTTGATCTTGACCATCTTAGTCCCACAACGCGGACACTTATCACCGCCATGGCCATAGGCATTGAGCCGCTCCTGGAAGCCCCCGGCATCGCCAAGGGCATTGACAAAGGTATGGACCGTGGTCCCCTTATATTTGATGGCCTGGGCCATTTCCTTGATGATGTTGTCGTGAAGGACTTGGATCTGCTGGTCAGTCAGGGTGTTGGCTGGCTGCTCCGGATTGATCCGACTCATCCACAGGACCTCGTCAACATAGATGTTGCCAAGACCGGCCACGTGCCGCTGATTGAGGAGGAAGGGCTTAATCTTTCCCCGACTCTTCTTGAGCTCTGCTTTAAAGAAGTCCAGCTTAAATGTCTCCGGGGTCGGTTCAGGACCAATTGTTTTGAGTCCCCCAACCCGTATTTCATTCCCGGTCCGGACCAGGGTCATCCGGCCGAACTTTCGCGTGTCGTGGTAACAGAGCTCCGTCCCATCCGTAAATTGGAAGACGACGTGGGTGTGCTTATCGATCGGACCGCCGATGGGTTGGCTGAAGTACTGTCCTTCCATCCGCAGGTGTGAAACCATCGTCAGGTCATTGCTGAAGCGAAAGAGGAGGTACTTGCCACGTCGGTCAACGTCTTCAATTGTTTGACCAATCAAGGCCTGACGGAACTCTTCCACATCATTAGTAATCGTCTTGCCATAGTAAACATCAATTGCGTTAATCTTACGTCCCCTAGCGATCCTCAGTAGGCCGCGCCGGACGGTTTCGACTTCTGGTAATTCTGGCAACTTTAATGACTTCCTTACTTTTTAAGATCGTACCAGGTATCGCCAAACTTGCTGTCCACCTTCAGTGGAACATCCAGCTTAACCGCTGAGTCCATCACCTGAGGAACCAGTTTTTGCAATACCGGGATTTCTTCCTTTGGCGCCTCAAATACCAATTCATCATGAATCTGCAAGAGCATCTTAGTCTGAAGATGACGCTTCTCTAATTCCCGCTGCATCCGAATCATGGCGATCTTGATGATATCAGCGGCACTCCCCTGAATTGGGGTGTTCATCGCGGTCCGTTCCGCAAACGACCGGCGACTGAAACTCTTAGCGTTGATATCCGGCAGATAGCGGCGCCGGTGGGTAATAGTCTCTACGTAGCCATGTTCCTTGGCATAGGCAATTGTATCGTGAATGTACTTCTCCACCCCAGGGAACTCGTGGAAGTAGTTCTGGATGAACTCATGCGCCTGGGCCCGACTGACGTGGATCCGCTGGGCAAGACCATAGTCACTGATCCCGTAGACAATCCCGAAGTTAACCGCCTTGGCCCGCCGCCGCATATTCCTATCAATTGGGGCATCGGCTGGCAGGTGGAAAATCCGCCGGGCTGTGCTGGCGTGAATATCCTCACCGTTTTTGAAGTCCTCCTGCAGGTTCTTATCACCCGTGATGTGGGCCAGAACCCGCAGTTCCACTTGCGAGTAGTCAGAGGAGAAGATCTGCCAACCCTCGTGGCTCGGTACAAATGCCCGACGAATCTGCCGCCCCTCCGGCAGCCGAACTGGGATGTTCTGCAGGTTAGGGTCAACCGAAGACAGGCGGCCAGTCTGCGTCAGGGTTTGCAAATAACGGGTGTGAATCTTCTGGTCACTGGAGTGGATTACTTTCAAAAGGCCTGTGATGTAGGTCGATTGAAGCTTGGCAATCTGCCGGTATTCCAGGATCTCGGCAACGATTGGTGACCGGTCCGCCAGCTTCTCCAAGACGTCAACCGCCGTAGAGTAACCAGTCTTGGTCTTCTTGATGACCGGTAGCTTCAATTTCTCAAAGAGAATATGACCGAGCTGCTTAGTGGAGTTAATGTTGAATTCCTCGCCGGCCTGTGAGTAGATCTCGCTCTCAATCTCGGCCAGTCGTTCCTTAAGCTTGCTGCCCATGTTCTTCAGTGTCTGAGCATCTACCCGGACCCCCGTCATCTCCATCTCAGCCAGCACCCGGGTCAGTGGGAGCTCAATGTCGGTGTAAAGCGGCATCTGCTGGTTTTCCTTGAGCTGGTCGTAAAGTGGCTGACGAAGTTCCATGATCGCCCGGGCCTTGTTAGCCAGGTGGGTAAAGAAGACCTCATCATCTTCTGGAACCGCCCGTTTAGCACCCTTGCCGTAAACCTCCTCGTCAGTCTGGACATTATGATAGTCATGTTCACCGGCAACCTTGCCCAGGTCATTACTGTTATCGTTAGTGTTCAGTAGGTAGGAGGCCAACAAGAGGTCAAAGTCCACGCCAACTAGGTTAATCCCCAGCCGGTGGAGGCCCACGATCTGTCCCTTAGCATTGAAGACGTTCTTCTTTACTGCTGAATTTTCCAGGAGTTTCTTTAATGGCTCTTGCTTCAGCAATTCGGCATCGCGACTGACCAGCCAGTTCTGACCGTCACCGATCACGAAACCAGCAAATGGTGACAGATGGTAGTTGGCCTCGGGCATCTCAAGGTAGAAGCTGACCGGTCCCTGCAGCTTAGCTACCTGGTCGGCAAGCCGATCGGCAGTTAATTCTTCGTACTTAATCGGCGCTAATGCTGGTTCATCACTATCCTCTGGAGAAACATTCATCTTCGCCAGGAAGGACTTAAAGCCCATCTGCTGGTAGAAGTCAACCAGCTCCTCGGTCTGCTCGCCCTGGTAGGCGATATCATTCAAGCCGACCTTAATTGGTGCATCCCGCAGGATCGTCGCTAGCGTCTTGCATTCGCGGGCGATCTTCTCCTCTTCAACCAGGTGTTCCTTCATCTTGCTCTTCTTAAGGTCGTCAATATGGTCATAGATTCCCTCAACCGAGCCAAACTGCTTGACCAGGCGCAGGGCCGTCTTTTCACCGATCTTGGTAACGCCCGGATAGTTGTCCGAGCTGTCCCCCATCAGGGCCTTCATGTCAATAATCTGCCGGGGGGTAATTCCCAGCTTCTCCTCGACATGGGCCGGGGTGTAGTGTTCAGTCTCCGTAACCCCCTTGTGGGTCACCGCCACCGTGGTGTGGTCGCTGGCTAGCTGGGTCAGGTCCCGGTCCCCCGTTACGATCAGTGTCTCGTAACCGGCATCATCAGCCTCCTTGGCCAAGGTACCGATAATGTCATCGGCCTCATAGTTAGCTAACTCATAGCTGTGCAGTCCAGATGCCTTGACAAGCTGGCGCACATAGGGAAGCTGTTCAGTCAGTTCCTCAGGAGTCTTGTTCCGGCCGCCCTTGTAGTCGCTATACATCTTAGTCCGGAAGGTTACCTTGCCGGCATCAAAAGCAACCAGGGCCGCATCCGGATGGAAGTTGGCCAGTACGTGGTCCAGCATCAGCTTAAAGCCATAGATGGCCGCGGTGTGGAGGCCATCCTTATTAGTAAACTTGTCAATCTGGCTATGCATGGCAAAAAATGCCCGGAAAACGATACTGTTACCATCAATCAATAATAATTGCTTTGTCATTTAATTCCCGCCCTTCTTTTACTCAAAATAATTGTACCAAAGATTAGCAACTGAGGTTAACTTCCCGATCGACCTTTCCGGGAATATAATGAATAACGACTACTATTTAAGAGATGATTCATCATGCATAACATACTTGATCAGCGTAACCTAGCTGAAGCCCGCTTTTTTGCCATCGCCCTGACCTTCTGTGGAGGCTTCATTGATGCCTTTACTTACATCCAGTGTAACCATACCCTGGCAGCTGCTCAAACTGGTAACATTGTCTTCCTGAGTGCCGCCTTGGCCAACCACAACTTTTTCGGGGTAGTCGACCGGCTGGCCTCTCTGATCGCCTACATTGTCGGTCTGTCCATTGTCAGCATCTTCCACGCCCACATTGATCACTACTGGCGGGTTTTCTGCTTGATCCCTATCCTGGTCATTGGAATGATTGTCGGCGGGCTTCCTACCAGTTTTCCAACCTACATCAGTGTCCCGGCTATCTCGTTTGGCCTGGCAATGCAAAACGCCGCCTTTGTCAAGATTGAGGGGCTCGGTTACAGCAGCGTCTTCACCAGTGGCAATATTAAAAAATCCGTTGTGGCCTGGAGCGAGTACTACTTCCACCATGACCAGAGCCAGCGCCGGGCCGCCATTGATTACAGCATGATCGTTGCCAGCTTTACTCTGGGTGCGATCGCCTCCGCCCAGTTCCAACCCATTATGAAGATGAAAACCATCTGGATCGCGGTCCTGGTAATCCTCATCGTCAACGTTACCTATTACATTCAGAAATGGTCTCATGAAATAAAGCCAAAATAAAACAACCTAAGATTAGTTCAGGGCTGTGACATAATTCCCCTTATATAGATTAAAATCGAACAACGCGGTACACAAATGAGGTCCAAAGCCCGGCAAAAGCCGAACTCTGGACCTCTATTTGTGCTCGCGGGGGCTGCTTCGCGTCGAAAAACGAAGTCGTAAACGACTTCTGTCTCGCTCCCAAAATAAAAAGCCAAGCTAGGTATTTTCCTAGTTTGGCTTTTACTTTAGTCTCGATTGCTCATTCCGAAGATCTGCAGGAATGAGATGAAGAGGTTAACGAAGTCGAGGTAGAGCTGCAAAGCGCCCACGATCGCTAACCCCGTCATGGTGTTTTGATCACTGTAATTCACGTAAATCTGCTTCATCTTCTGAGCATCCCAGGCCGTCAAGACAGTAAAGATAATAACAGCGATAAATGAGAAAATGTAGGTGATTGCCGGACTGTTAAGGAACATGTTAATGATCCAGGCGATCATCAGGGCTACTAAGGCTGCCATTGCGTGGGCACCAAACCGGCTCAGATCCCGCTTCGTCACCGTTCCGTAGATGGCCATTGTGGCAAAGACCGCGGCAGATGAAACGAAAGCTGCCGCAATGTCCGTACCGGTGTAAACCCCGGCGATCAGGGCAAATTCAACCCCATAGATGATCGATATCAGCATCAACATGACGAACCCGCCGGCCGGGTTCCGAGTTGCACTAAAGCTGACCCCCATTGAGAGAGCAATTGGCAGCAGCAGAACAAGCCAGACCATTGCTGGGTGGGCACCAAAGAAACTCATGACCTGAACCCGGAAAACCGTCATTGTCAGGTAAGCGCTCAGAGCAGATACCAGAACGGCCAGGGTCATATTCCCGTACATCCGGGTCAAAAACCGGTTCACGCCCGCCGCATCGGTGACGATCCGGCGGCCAGAATCACCAGAAAAGTTATCCATCAGATAATCCCTCTTTCTTATTTAATTGTGAAAAAACTAAACATTCTTAAAATAACATAAAAATGGTAGCTATCACTACCATTTTTACTCACTAATATTACTTATTAATAATTTCTTTATACTTATCTTCGTACTTTTCAATGTCGCCGGCACCCATGAAAATCAAAACGGCATTGTGGTACTGGGCAAGCTTGTCCATCGTGTCCATGTCGATGCCTTCACTGCCTGGAATCTTAGCCTCAAGGTCCGCACTGGAGATGTTCCCCTTGTTCTCTCGAATGGAGCCAAAGATTGGGGTAACGTAAACCTTGTCGGCCCGACTGAGGGAGCTAGCAAAACCATCGATGTAAGCTGCCAGCCGTGAATAAGTGTGGGGCTGGAAGACAGCCACGATCTGCTTATCAGGGTACTTCTGCCGGGCAGCGTCGATCGTTGCCTTGATTTCACTCGGGTGGTGAGCGTAATCATCGATCATCTTATCGTCGGCAACGTCCGTTTCGCTGAAACGACGCTTAACCCCGGTGAAGTTGGCCAGTTCCTTCTTAATGTCCGCCATGTCAACGTGTTCCATGTAGGCCACTGCCAGGACCGCCAGACTGTTCAGGACACTGTGTTCACCATAGAGGTGGATGGTAAAGGTGCCCAGCTTCTGATCACGGAAGTAGGCATCATAGGTTGAACCAGCTGGTGTCCGTTGAATGTTCTCTGCCCGGAAGTCGTCGTTTTCACCAGTCCCATAGTAGTAGATTGGCACATCAACATCGAGCTTGTGGAGGTTCTCGTCATCTCCCCAGGCAAAAATAGCCTTCTTGACTTGACGACCGTACGTTTCAAAGGATTGACGAACGTCGTCAATGTCCTTGAAGTAGTCCGGGTGGTCAAAGTCAATGTTAGTCATGATGGCGTAGTCGGGGTGGTAAGCCAGGAAGTGGTCACGATATTCGTCGGCTTCAAAGACAAAGAAGCGGTCTTGGGCATTTCCCTTACCAACCCCGTCACCGATCAGATAACTAGTTGGTTCCACGGCATCTAAGACGTGGGCCAGGAGCGCCGTCGTACTCGTCTTACCATGGGCACCGGCAATTCCAATACTGGTGTGGTTGGCAACCTCATTTTCAACGGCCTCGGGGTAGGACATAATCTTTAGGCCGAGTTCGTGGGCCCGCTTGATTTCAGGATGATCGTCACCAAAGGCGTTTCCCTGGATAATTGTCATCCCCGGCTTGATGTTATCCGGGTCAAAGGGGAGAATCTTAATACCCGCCTTCAGCAGTGGCCCCTGGGTGAAGGTTTCCTTCTCGATATCGGAACCCAGCACCGTGTTCCCCTTGTCATGCAGGATCCGGGCCAGTGATGCCATCCCAGTTCCCTTAATTCCAACAAAATAGTATGTTTGCTTTTCCATCAATCCAGTTTCCTTTCAGCTTTCATGCAGTTAATTTAAAAGTCATTGAGGGACCAGTTCAGCTGGTCCCTCAATAAATAATAAAGCATTCTGGTATTTTGGCAATAGCTTTCACAAAGAATTAACTATTTTGCCGGGAAGAAGGTGTTAGCCTTAGCGAAATCAACCGCTTCCCCAACTTCTTGCCAGTCATCTGGGATAATCCACAGGCCCTTCTTGTCTGGGGCGTTCTTCAAGCGCAGTTCACGGAAGCCACAAAGCATTCCGTCACTCTCGACACCCATCAAGGCACCCGGCCAGATAATCTTACCGTCTGGCATCATGGCACCAGGACGAGCAACGACAACCTTGATCCCCTCCTCGACGTTCGGTGAACCACAGACAATCTGAACAGTCTGGTCGTCACTGATCCGGGTTTGGGTAATCTTCAAGTGGTCAGACTTCGGGTGATCCTCGAGCTTTTCAACGTAGCCGACAACAAACTTTGGTGTCAGGTCAGCCGTCAGTTGTTGGTCAAAGCCAGCTGCCGTCAGCTTTTGATTAAGCTTGGTAACCTGATCCTCATTTAAGAAGACCTGACCATTTTCGTCCTTCAATTCGGGCAGAATCGTGCTGGCTGCCAGGAAATTGTAACCCAATAACTGGCCTTTATCGTTGGTAATTTGGGCAACCCCGTCATTAACCTTGGTCGTCTGGTCACTACCATCATCAGGAGCCGTGATAACAACCAGGATGTCACCCATTTCGTTTGGGTTGTAACTTGAAATTAACATCAAATGTTCCTTTCCACTTTGAATTTGAGATCATCAGAATAATAACGATCTCGTACCGCCATCTTATTTTACTTCAAATTGCGCAAAAAATCTTCTACTTGTTGCTTGGTTTTCCGGTCCTTGCTGACAAAACGACCGATTTCCTTACCATCCTGGTAGGCAACGAAGCTCGGAATTCCAAAGATATTGAGGTCGGCGGCCAAGTCGATGTTCTCATCCCGGTCAACCTGGTAGAAGTGATAGTCGCTGAAATCCTGCTCGATGGCGGGCATGGCCGGCTTGATGGCCTGGCAGTCCGGGCACCAGCCGGCAGTAAAGAAGAGGACGTAACGCCCATCCTGTACCTTTTTCAGTAACTCATTCTCACGCATTACTGGTAATTTATCCATATTATCAACTCCAGTCTGTTTTTTTCATTATATCATCTCATAATTTTCTTACAAAAAATAAGTATTAACTCCGGCAATTTGTTTTTCTGCGCAGCGGTATGGTAAAATAAGTGCGTCGTCTTAAATTACCCAATCTCCAAATATCTCAAGAAAGAAGTAATTTAATCATATGAACGATTCAAACAATACAGCTAATCCCTGGATAGTGCCGATTACCCTCGGCGCTTCCGGGCTTGCCGGTTTTATCGCGGGGAAGCTCTTTGGCAATCGACCGATGTCCGCGCGGCGAATCTTGCGGATGGTCCGCAACGATTTTGCCCGTGAAGGTCAGATTGCCGGGAGCTGGATCGAACACCGCCCGGTACCGTTCCAACGCTTTGCCGTTAAAACGAACGCCTACCAGGGTGGTCTGACCCGCCGCGAAGATGACGAACTGGTCAACTACGAGTTCAAGGCTGACGCCTACACTGGTAGTTTACTGGAACTCAAACGAATTGAAGGCTAACTTAAGTAAATTAGGTTAAAGCAAAATGGCTGATGAGGAATTAATCTTTCCTCGTCAGCCATTTTTCGTTTTTATTCGAAATGTGCAGTCAGCTTATAGATCGGTTGCCCCTTAGCCGCAAACTTCTGCTCATACTCAGTCTCGACATTATGCTCATTTTCCTCGCTATTGTGCAGGTCGAGCCAGACCCCATCAAAGTACATCCCGTAGTTATTCATACTCTGGAGGGAGAACTCGAAGAAGCCCATGTTGTCCGTCTTCAGCTCGATGGCTCCCTGGTCCTTCAGGATGTCCTGGTAATTGGCCAGGAAGGTCTTGTAGGTCAGCCGCCGCTTGGCATGCCGCTTCTTTGGCCACGGGTCGGAAAAGTTCAGGTACATCCGGTCAATTTCATGGGGTTCAAAGAAGGTGTCGAGATCTTCCCCGTCCCCACAGATCAGTTGCAGGTTCGGTAGTGGATCCTCGCTCAGGGCCTTCTTTAGGGCAATTGCCGCAACCGTCCGTTGAATTTCCAAGCCAATAAAGTTGTATTCTGGGTGGGCCTTAGCCATTCCAATGATGAATTGGCCCTTTCCCATCCCCACTTCCAGGTGGATCGGCTGCTGCTTAGCAAAGCGTTGTTGCCATTTACCCTTCCAATCGGCAGCATTCGTAACCATCATTTCTGGATGGGCCGCAATCAGCGGATCGGCCCACTTCTTATGTTTAACACGCATAATTTAATTTTCCTCACTTAATTTTTTGATTCGTACCCGGAAGTACAGCCGGGTCAGCAATATGACTTCGATAACAGCCAGTACCAGGTTGATACTGAACTGCCGCCAGTTCAGGCCCATTCCCAGACTCGCCAAAACAATCAGCAGGGCCACCAGAGTCGTCACCCTAACCAGGAGGCCCTGGAAATCCGCCCGCCGCTGTTCAAAGCTTACTGGGTAAAGGTGGGTGAAGACGTTCCCATCAAACTGGTCAAATAACGGCATCAACTGGGTGGCAATCAGGTAGATGAACAACACCGTCAGGGCGGCATTGAGCCAGGTGATCGGCACTAAGAAGACCACCACCATCGCCAGCAGGGTCAGGCGAATGATGATTCCGCTGATGTCGGTGTTCCGAACCAATCCCCGAACATAAAGGTAAGACCAGGGGTGGCCGGGAACCGTTAACAGGCGGATCAAACCGTTAGCCCAAGACCGCCGCTTAACATTCCCCTGAACCTTTGGAACATCGGTGAAGAGGTTGAAGAAACGGTAGACACTGTACATCCGGTCGTCCTCCGTCTTCACTGCGGTCCGCCAGTCAATGGTCAACTTATTGGGGTTGAAAAGATATATCGTAACCACCAACACGACCAGGGCTAGTACCGCCCCGATTACCGGTGTACTGAGCCAGGTAACCAGCGCGACCACCAACGGGATTCCCCATTGGGCTAGTCGCAGCCAGCGCCGGTAGCGGACCCACTGTTGACTGATCAGGCCCTGGGCAATTTCTAACCAACTAGCCTTAGTCATGATGGCAACTAAAAAGACGGCCACAATACTAATTGTCGTCATTTTCTCCGTTGTCAGCGCAAACGGCAAAGCTACGAAGGCCCCCGCCAGGGTCATCAGTTCGCCCAGGATAAGACTGTACCGGCCGGCCTGACGCAGGTAGTGCTGCATATGACTGACCTGGGGAAGTAGGAAGACCGGATCCGGTCGCTCCACCAGGGTTGCTAACCGGCCAATCTGGGCCAGGACGGTGAACCAGAGTGCTAGCACCCAACGACTCCACCAGAGGTGTGGCCCAAGTTGTGGTAACCATTGCGAATAGCCATATGCCAAGGCACCGAATAGAAAGAAGAGCGCAATGACAAAGTGATCATTGAACACCAGCCGCCAGTATTTCAGCAAAAGCATGAAGTGTCGCTGGCGTCGTTTACTAAATAGATTACTCATTTTGACCATCCCTTGCTAAATGAAGGTAGATTTCGTCTAAGGACTCATCCGGCCGGTCACCAAGTTTACGCAACTCGTCGAGGGTGCCACGGGCCCGGACCTTACCATCAGCTAACAGGACAAAGCGGTCACAGTAGCGCTGGGCGGTGTCCAGGACGTGCGTTGACATCAAAACTGCTACTCCCACTTCCTTCTTCTTTTCAATGAGGCCTAGCAGGTCATGAACCGCTAGTGGGTCCAGACCATAAAATGGTTCATCGACGATCAACAGCTTAGCATCCGTCATGAAGGCACAGCAGATCATCACTTTCTGCTTCATTCCCTTGGAGAAGTTAGCTGGGAACCAATCAAGTTTGTTATCAAGGCGGAAGGTCTTAAGCAGGCGGTGAGCCCGCTCCCAAGCCTGGTCGTGGTCTAGCCCATACGCATCCATTGTTAGTTCCAAGTGTTCCCGCAACGTTAATTCGTCATAGAGAATGGGCGTCTCGGGAACGTAGGCAATCTGACGCTTATACTTTTCCGGCTCATCCTGGATATTTAATCCATTCAGGGTAATTTCACCAGAGAAGGGCCGCAGGATACCGATCACGTGGTTAATTGTCGTTGACTTACCGGCCCCGTTCAGGCCAATCAGCCCAACCAATTCGCCGGGTTGGACATCCAGGCTGACGTCTTTTAATACGGGAAGCTGTGAATAGCCCCCGACAAGGTTCTTAATCTCAAGTGCCATTGTGTCGTGATCCCTTCTTTTCCAATTTATTCAGCATTTTATTATAGCATACCAGATTAGACCTTCCGCAGTGAAGAAAGACCTATTTTAAGTTATACTAGAAGGTAATAATAACCAAAGGAGGGGGTACATCATGACTGATTGTATCTTTTGTAAAATTGTCGCCGGTGAAATTCCAAGCTATACCGTCTACGAAGACGATGTTGTTAAGGCCTTTTTAGACATTTCCCAGGGTACGCCAGGTCACACCCTGGTGATTCCGAAGAAGCATGTTCCGGACCTCTTTGCCTATGATGAAGAACTGGCGGCTGCTGTCTTCTCCCGGATTCCAAAGATTGCCCGGGCCGTTAAGAATTCCAATCCTGCCATCAAGGGGATGAATGTGGTTAATAACAATGGTAAGGTGGCCTACCAATCTGTCTTCCACTCCCACATCCATCTCATTCCGCGTTACAGCGACAATGACGATTTCAAGATGATCTTCAAGGACAACTCCGGCAATTACAATGATGAGAAGTACCGGAAGATCCAGCAGGCCATCAAAGATCAGATGGAAGATGAGCAATAATGCTAAACGAAATTCGAAGCATGATTGCCACGGTTCAAAAGATCCAGGGCCAGTTCAGCCAGTTGCGGAACAACATCCAACAGCTGCAACAGTCCATGACCGAGGTGAATGACTTCATCGATGGCGTTAACAAGGACATCGCCAAGTGGCAGTTCAAGAGTCAGCCCCGTCTGACCCGGCTGCAGGAGATCGTTAACCGCTTAAACGATAACCAATAGTAATAATAAAGATGGAGCTGTGACAGAAATTTCTTATATAGAGTAAAAGTCTACAGCGCGGTACACAAATGGGACTAAGTGTTCGGCTTTTTCCGAACGCTTAGTCCCTATTTGTGCTCGCGGGGGCTCGAAAACGAAGTCGTAAACGACTTCTGTCTCGCTCCCTCTTTTTAAGTCTTATTTAGTTGCTAGCACTTGATGATGTAGTTGGGTTAGTGTTACCCAGGTTACCATTAGTCGTGCTGTTGGAGTTAAGGTAGTCGTCCAGGATGTTCTTTTCGTCATTATCCTTGATGGAGACATTCCCCTTCTTCAAGACATTAGAAACAACCTTGTGCAGGAAGGTGCTGTTGTTCATGTTTTCTTGAACAATTTGGTTCCGCAGGTCGTTGATGTGCTGACTCTTCTTACCCTTAGCTGGGTGTTCAATCATATAGATAACTTGGTAGCCATCATCCGTCTTCACTGGGGTCTTGGTGTATTCACCAGTCTTCAGTTTAAAGGCGGCCTTCTTATAGGCAGAGTCAAGTTGGGTGTCGGTGTTATCAAAGGCTGGCACCTTCCCACCCTGGTTCTTATTAGAACTATCGGTAGACTTAGACTTGGCTAACTTCTTGAAGGTCTTGTAGGCATTATCAGAATCATTCAGCTGGCTGATGATATCTTCAGCCTCAGACCGACTCCCAACCAGAATTTCAGCGGTCTGAACCTTTGGCTGGTACTTGGTCCACTGCTTATTAATCTGCTTGTTAGTAATGTGGGAGTAGTCACGAACGGCAGCTTGGAGTAACAGGTTTGAACGGATCTGTTGCTTCAGTGACTTCTCAGTCAACCCATTCTGCTGCAGAATGGCGCTGAATTGGGAGCCGTACTGTGATTTGTAACTATTGTATTCCGCATTGACCTGCTTATCGGAAACCTGCTTACCGTATTCCTTTTGCAGGACCTTATCCAGAATCATTTGCTGAAGGACCTGCTTACCATTGCTGGTGGCCTTCATGCTGCTGTAGTACTCACTCTCGGTGATCTTACCACCACTGGTCGTTGCCACCGCCTTGTTACCACAGGCAGCAAGGGGCATCATCAGGGCAACTCCCGCAACAATTGCTAATAATTTCTTGGATTTCAAAAAAACACATCCCTTAAATTAAAATAATTTGATTCGAAAACATCACTCATCAAATATACCACACTTCCTTAAACGATCCAGTCTCGACAAGGAAATGTTTACTTCTTCTTCATAATTTATTCAAAGAGCCAGGCAGCGGCGATATTCCGTCTGCCTGGCTCTACTCGATTAATTACTTGTCTTCTGGATCCTTTGGCATGATCTCACTGTAGAGGCTCTGCAGTGGATCCGTGATGGTCTTGTTGATCTGTTGCAGCATCTGGTCAACTTGGCGTTCTTGGTTCATCAGATCTTGAACGGCCTTCTTGCCACTGATTTCTTGGGCAATCGTTTGAATAGCCTTGATCTCATCATCACTTGGCTTTTGGCCCTGCATCTGCTTCTTTTGGGCCTCAACCTGCATCTGTTGGAACTTCTTGAATGAAGTAAATGCATCTTCATCCGCCTTCAGGGCATCGAAGGCCTTCTTCAGATTTTGAAATTCTTGCGTTTCAGTCAATTGCCGGCTCATTTCGTTCGCCGTGTCGTAAATATTTACAACCATAAATGATAATCCCCTTTTTATTGAATCTTTGTAAATTGTATCATGTTTAGCTTGCTAATCAAAATAGCGATTTCACACCACTCCACCATTGACTAGCCTTATTACCAAAGTTATTGACAGACTGGTTAAACTGGTTCAGCAGGTCACCATCATTATCAAACAGTGACTTCCAACCATTACCGGACTTGCTGGTATTGCTCTGGGCCCGCTCCTGGGCATCCTTGACCGTAAACTTAGTTCCAGGAGTATTATCTAGGATCCCGGTCATCTCATTCTTAAATAAGACGTTGATGTTCCGATCACTGATGTCGGTCAGGGCATGGTTGGCACTGGTATCATCGTAGCCTTCCCAGGTAGCAACCACAACATCCGGTGTATAACCAATCATCCACTTATCACGGTCACTATCCTCATCACCCTTGATCCCGGAATTTGTCGTCCCGGTCTTACCGGCCAGCGTATAACCAGCGGGCTTAGCACTCTCACCAGTTCCGTGATCGTATACCCCGATCATCATACTGGTCATCTCACGGGCCGTCTTAGCGGAGATAACATGCTTGGTCTTGTTGCCTTTATTTTGAGCAATGACCCGTCCGGAAGCATCCTCAATCTTGGTAATGTAGTGGGCGCTCGGCATCTGCCCCTCATTATCGAAGGTTGCATACGCCCGCGCCATCTGCTGGACGGAGACCCCCTTGGTCATTCCCCCGAGGGCCAGTGCCAAGTTCTTATCACCCTTCTCAACCGGTAAATCAAACTTTTGAGCCATGGTATACCCCTGGTTGACCCCGATCTTATTGAGCAACCAGACCGCCGGGGCGTTTAGACTCTCATACAGGGCCTTGTACATCGGCACCGTTCCACTATAGGTATCGTCGTAATTCTTCGGCGTGTAGTGGTTGGTTCCATAGGATTGCTTCTTATCCTGGAGTGTGGAGTCATAGAAGTAGCCATGCTCCAGGGCTGGCGTGTAGACCACGATCGGCTTAATCGTCGACCCTGGTTGCCGCCGCATCTGGGTCGCGCGATTAAAGCCCCGGAAAACGTGCTTTCCCCGGCCACCGACAACCGCGGTTACCCCACCGGTCTTCGGGTCCATCGCCACAGAAGCGGACTGAACCTTAGCCCCATCAGCAGTGTTAGCTGGGAAGTTATCGTCATCATCGTAGGTCTGCTGCATCGACCGTTGTTGGTCCTGGTCCAGTGTCGTGTAGACCTTGTAACCATTGTTCATGATGTCTTTTTCGGAAATGCCGTACTTACTCTCGGCCTCCGCAATGACCGCATCGAAGAAGTAAGGGTACTTATAGGTATCATTCGGCGCATAACCATTGGTAATTGCCAGCGGCACTTGTTTATACTGGTTAGCCTGGGCCTGGGTCAGCTTATGATTTTCTACCATTAACTGAATCACGAGGTTCCGCCGTTGCTTGGTGGCGGCAGGGTGTTCAATCGGGTCATAGATCCCCGGTGAAGTTAACATCCCAGCCAGCGTAGCAGCCTGTGGAACCGTCAGCTCACTCGCGTTCTCATTGAAGTACCGCTTGGCAGCGTCCTGGACCCCCCAGACACCATGCCCAAAGTAGGCATTGTTGAGGTACATCGTCAGGATTTCGTTCTTGCTATATTGGTTTTCTACCTCCACCGCAATGAAGATTTCGCGGGCCTTTCGCGAGAAGGTCTGCTGCTGGGTCAGGAAGGCATTCTTGACCAGCTGCTGGGTAATGGTACTCCCCCCACCAGAGATGTAGTCACGGTGGAGAAGCTTGTTCTTTATCAGCAAAAAGCCTGCCCGGCCGAGCCCCTTAATCGAAAAACCGTGTTCCTTGTAGAAGTTACGGTCCTCGGTCGAAAGCACGGCGTTGGGCACGTTCTTGGAAATCTGATCAAGGCCGACATAGGTCCCCTTCTGGGCGTACAGGCTCCCGGCCGACTGCTTATTACGGTCATAAATCACCGTCGTCCGCTCCAACCGGTTTTTAAGGTTCTTAACGTCAGCGGTTTTGGCGACAAACGTCAGGTGAATACTCATAATCAGGAAAAAGCTTAGGAAGATCACAATGATCCACCGGGTCAGCTGGTAGCGATACCAGAATCGCTTCACCCATTCCTTGACCCGTCTACCCGCGTGCTTAAGTGCCGTCCAGATCCGGGTACCGGCCTCCTTCAACCACGCTGCTACCTGTTCTTTAAAAGGCCTTTTCTGTGGTTCTCGCTTCATTCTCATTTTCTCCCGTTCATTAATTGACTGTCTGTCATTTTAGCATATAACCAGATTCAAGCCACAAAAATCCCCGTTCTTTTAGCAAAGCTTACCTTTTTCAGGGCACCAGTGTTTGTTAGCAAAATCCGAACATTAACGCAAAACTATATGAAAAGAATTAATTTATGACTTAATTTCGTGGCGCCATTGTGTTAAAATCTGACTATTGGTTATTAAATTACCATTTAAGTAAGTATCAAACGGGAGAGAAGAATTTACATGAATAACGATATTGAACGGGTACTCTACAGCCAGGAGGAAATCAATCACCGTGCCGATGAATTGGCCGCTGAAATCACGGCAAAGTACCAAGACCAAAACCCTTTAGTAGTTTCGGTTCTAACCGGCGCCATGATCTTCACCAGTGACATGCTGAAGCGGCTGAACTTCAAACTCAACCTTGATCTGGTCGATGTTTCCAGCTACGACGGGGCTGATTCCACCGGTCAAGTCAAGCTCGATCTCGACCTCAAGTCCGATGTCAAGGGCCGCTCCGTTATCATTATGGAAGATATCATCGATACCGGCCGGACTCTGAAGTACCTGGTACAACTGCTAAAGGACCGGGGAGCCAAGAGTGTTGCTGTCTGTGCCCTGCTTGACAAACCAGGCCGTCGGGAAGTCAGCATCGAAGGCGATTATGTCGGTTTCACCACGCCAAATGAATTCCTGGTAGGCTATGGGCTCGACTACAACAACCTCTACCGTAACCTCCCATACGTAGGAGTTCTGAAGCGATCAGTTTACACAAACTAACCTTAATCACAAATCTTGATATAATTGCATACCCTCACCCGATATTGGCGGTGGGGGTCTTTTATTCTGACTCAAACTAATTTAGATGGAGGCTTTCCACTTGAAACAAGGAGTTTTACTTATCAACTTAGGCACCCCTAAAGCCCCGACAGCAACGGCCGTTCGACCTTACTTGCGACGTTTTTTAGGTGACCCCCGTGTCATCACCATGCCCCGGGCCGTTTGGCTACCAATCCTTAATCTAATGATCCTACCCAAACGCCCTGCAGCATCGGCAGCTAAATACCGGCAAATCTGGTCTTCAGAATACGGCTCACCGCTCGCCTATTACACCGAAAGGCAAGCTGTCCAGCTTCAGCAGCAATTACCAGATTACACGGTGACCTACGCATATTCTTACAGCAAGCCATTTATTGTGGAGGCTCTAGCGAAGATGGAGAAAGCTGGCGTGCAGAAACTAACAATTATTCCCCTCTACCCCCAGTACTCGACAACTACAATTGGCTCGGTCATGGACGATATCAACCGCTTCTACTATCGGCGGGCACATGTCCCAGAATTACGGATCACCAGTGGCTTTGCCAGCCGCAATGACTACCTAGATCTGCTCGCCCATAATATTCAGGTTGAATTAGACAAGGACAAATATGATCTGATTCTCATGTCCTTTCATGGCATCCCGGTCAGTTATGCTGAAAATGGCGACCCCTACCCGCAGCAATGCCAAATTACCATGGAGGGCGTTAAAGCGCGCTTGCATACTGACGTCCCCGTGATGCAGACATACCAATCGAAGTTCGGTCCGGCTGAATGGCTAAAGCCCGCCACTGCCGATACGGTAAAGAGTCTGCCGAAGAAAGGGATCAAACGGGTCCTGGTTGTTTCCCCAGCGTTTGTGGCGGACTGCCTTGAAACCTTACACGAGCTCGATATAGAGAATCGCGCTTATTTTATGGACAACGGTGGGCAATTCTTTAAGGTTGTCCGTTGTTTCAATGCTGACCCGGCATTTACAGAAGTCCTTAAAAGTATCGTTCTCAATAAATAATACCTATACGAAAAACAGCACCAGCAAAATTTGCCGGTGCTGTTTTTATCTTTAGCTACCCAAATTATCGGGAATTTAATTACATTTCGTCTGGTGCTTGGATGTCCAACAGGTTCAGAGCAGACTTCAGAACGTTACTTACCGCCTGAGTCAGTGCCAACCGGGCTTGTTGACCTTCATCCTTGTCCAGGATCCGGGTGTGAGCGTAGTACTGGTTGAACTTCTTAGCCAGTTCCAGTGCGTACTTAGCAACAACAGATGGGTCATAGTTAAGGGCTGCCCGCTTGATTGCTTCACTGTATTGACCAAGGAAGCTGATCAGTTCCCATGCAGCGTCGCCAACCTTTGTCAGGTCAACGTCGCTGAAGTCACGGATGCCGCCCTTCCGCAGGATACTCTCGGCCCGGGCACGTGCGTATTGAACGTATGGACCAGTTTCACCTTCGAACTTAACAACATCTTCCAGCTTGAAGTTAACCGCATTCCGCCGGTAGTTCTTCAGGTCGTGGAAGATAACGGCGCCGACACCAACCTGCTTGGCCACTTCATCAGCGTTCTTCAGGTCAGGGTTCTTCTCGGCAATCTGCTTCCGGGCCAGGTCGATGGAATCGTTCAGGACGTCTTCCAGGGAGACCACGTTACCCTTACGAGTAGACATCTTCTTCCCGTTCAGGTTCATCAGACCGAAGGAAACGTGGGTAATCTGGTCCCACCAGTTGAAGCCCATTTCCTTCAGGGCCATCCGTAATTGACGGAAGTAAGTCTCCTGGTCAGCACCCACAACGTAAATGGACTTAGCAAAGCCGTACATCCGCTTCCGGAAGAGGGCCGTTGCCAGGTCACGGGTGATGTAGGTAGTCGTCCCGTTAGACTTAATGATCAGCAATGGTGGCAGCTTGTACTTGTCAAGGTCAACGATCTGGGCTCCCCGACTTTCCTTAAGCAGGCCCTTATCCTTCAATAATTGGATTGGTTCTTCCATCTTTTGCGCACTGAAGGCTTCACCATTGAAGGAGTCAAAGTGCACGTTCAGCATGTCGTAAACCCGTTGGAAACGTTGCAGGGACATTTCACGGAACCAGTGCCAGAGCTTCCAAGCCTCTTCATCACCGTGTTCCAGCTTAGCAAACCATGCCCGACCTTTTTCGGTGTATTCTGGGTGTTCGTCCGCTTCGGTGTTAATCCGGACGTAGAGCTTAACCAGCGTATCAATTGGGTCTTCCTTCAAGCCCTTTTGAACTTCTGGTTCGTCACCCCACATCTTGTAGGCGGCCATCATCTTACCGAACTGGGTACCCCAGTCACCAAGGTAGTCGATCCGGATCAGGTTGTAGTTAACCTTTTCCAGGATCCGGGCAACGGATTCACCAATCATGGTTGAACGCAGGTGCCCCATCCCCATCGGCTTAGCAATGTTAGGTGAAGAGTAGTCGATCGGCACATTGGCTTGGTGACCCAGGTCCAAGTCACCGTAGTGTTCTGGGTCATTCAAGATTTCCTTCAAGACGTCGGAACCAACCTCTGCCTTGTCCAGGAAGAAGTTGATGTATGGGCCGGCGACAACCACCTTGTCAAAGCCCGCTTGATCGATCTTTTCAACCAATTCACTGGCAATCATCTGGGGAGCCTTGTGCAAGGTCTTAGCCAAGAAGAATGTTGGGAAGGCGTAGTCACCATTCTTGGCATCCTTTGGCCGTTCAATCTTGTCCGTGATTTCGGCAATGTCCATATCTGGTAATGCTTTTGAGAGCGCAGTTGCAACTTTTTGCTTTTCGTCCATAGTATTCCTCCTTATATCAAAAAACGTCCCTAATAAGCCAGTAGCTTACTAGAGACGAGTTCATTTCCCGCGGTACCACTCTAATTGAATTAGAATTCCACTCTTAATTATTAAACTATGCCTACAAGGCACGCCTTCGTAATCATTGCATTCCTAACTCACACCATCATAGGATCGCTGTAAAGCACGTGATTACTACTACTCCTTGATCATCAGCTTTAACACTGTTTTATTATAACAAAATCTAATCTAATTACAAGGAAAATCGTTGATCGAGCTACCCATAGTGATTGTATGCTAAAATCAAAGTATTAAGAAATGGTGAAAGGATGATGTGAATGGTACAACAGAATATTCAAGCGTTGACGATTGCGGGGCATGATTCAGATGGGAGCGCAGGGATGCCCGCCGACCTTCATGCCTTCTTCGTCGATGGTGTTTATGGACACGGCATCCTGACCGCTGCCGTTGCTGGCAACTCGTACGACATTACTGCCCAGCAGGTTATGCCCAAGGAATTCATCGCTGAACAGTTCCACCAGTTGGCGCGGGACTTCACCATCAGCGCGGCCAAGACCGGCATGTTGGCCAATGATGATGTGGTCAACGTCGTGGCTGACCATTATGATCCGAAAGTATTTGGTCCCCTGGTGGTTGACCCAGTCATCATCACCAAGCACGGGGCAATGCTATTAGCCCAGTCCGCCTACGAGCTCTTCCGGGAGCGGATCATCCCCTTGGCCACCGTCATCACTCCGAACTTCTACGAGGCTCAGAAGTTGGCTGAAATGGATATTACGAGCCGCCAGGACCAGCTCACTGCGGCCCAGCGCTTACAGGAGATGGGCGCTAAAAATGTTGTTGTTAAAGGATCACACAGTAATGACACTCAAGATACCGTTGACGACCTAGTCCTCTTAGAAGACGGACAACACTTCTGGATGTCCAAGCCATTTATCCAGACTAGCCGTCTCAATGGCACCGGGGACGCTTTCTCGGCCATTATTGCCGCCGAGCTTGCCAAGGGGCAGGATGTTGCAGATGCGGTCCGGCGAGCCAAGGATGCAGTTTACGCCGCCATCGCTAATCCACTGACGGTTGGTCATAAGTTCGGCCCGATCAACCACTGGGCTGCTCAAGCTGAATTAGGAAAGAAGGAAGAAAATCAAAATGCTTGATGAATACACTCATAAGGTTGTCCTCGTTGGTGACGGTGCGGTAGGCTCTGCCTTTGCCTTTTCATTACTCCAGTCGACCAATGAAATTGATGAACTGGTCATCGTTGATCGTAACCAGCAAAAGGCCACTGGGGATGCCGTTGACCTTGCCGACATCACTCCACTGACCAGTCCCGTGCGAGTTATCGCCGGCAGTTATGCAGACGCCCACAATGCCGATGTCGTCGTGATTACTGCCGGGGTGGCACGAAAGCCTGGCGAAACGCGGCTAGACTTGGTCAATAAGAACGCGGCCATTCTGAAGACAATTGTCGAACCAATCGTGGCGGCTGGATTCAAAGGCGTCTTCGTTATCTCTAGTAACCCGGTTGATATTCTGACCACCCTTACTCAGCAGCTCAGTGGTTTTCCAAAGGGACGGGTCATTGGTACTGGAACCTCACTGGATTCAATGCGGCTACGAATCCTTCTCAGTCACCGCCTCCATCTCTCCGTCAATGCTGTCGACGCTCAAATTCTTGGCGAACACGGTGACACCTCATTTGCAGCCTTCAACGAGATCACCATTAATGGTAAGCCCCTCGCCGAACGGGTCCAGCTTAGTGACCAGGATAAGGAGGAAATCGAAGATGATGTCCATAAGGCTGGTGGTCGGATTATTGACAATAAAGGGGCGACCTTCTACGGCGTTGCCAAGTGCCTCGCCTACATCACCAGTGCCATCATTGAGAACCAGAATGTGGTTCTTCCGATCTCCGCTCCAATGGAGGGCCAGTATGGAATCGACGGTATCTATCTTGGTTCACCAGCAGTGATCAATAGTCAGGGAATCGGTCAAGTAATCGAATATCCACTCACTGATGATGAACTGGCTAAAATGAAACATTCGGCTAATGCCATGCAGGATGTGCTCAATAGTATTCAACTCTAGACTAATAAAGCCCTGGATAATACCGGGGCTTTTTTGTACAAAAAAAGCAGGAGCAACAACTCCTGCAAAATAAGCGGGTAACGAGAATCGAACTCGCGACGCAACCTTGGGAAGGTTGTGTTTTACCACTAAACTATACCCGCATAAACTAGCTCAATTAACTTACTAAGCTAGTATATAACTTTATCGACTATTTGTCAGCCTTTTTTGTCGATTTCTTGCTAGTTTTTTTCTTGGCAGTTGATTTGGTTGACTTAGACTTCTTATCGTCCTTCTTTTCATCAGCCTCATCGTCGTCCTTTTCCTCACGAGGAACAGCCTTGATCATCTTCGCTTCTTTCTGGCGAATTACGGCCCGGCCATTCAGTTCATTGACCCCACTCTTATCAGATGGGTCAAAGTCCTGGATCGAAATCATAATTGAATTAGTGTAGACTTTTTCAACAACACCGGAGAAGTCATGATCCATTGGTCCGAACTTCTTGCCCTTTACAACATCACCAATTTCGAAATCAGCCACTAAAATTCACCTCATCATATGTTCGTTTGCAATACATGATACTTTACACTTTTTAACAATCTTTTTCAAGTCAAATGTCTGCTGGTGTCGAGCAATCCGGAATGCTAAAATTGAAGGAAAGGAGTGGATTTTAATGTTACAAGCGATTGCTATCTTTATGACGGCCTTCCTGATCGTCGCTAATCTCGGGGGGAGTAAGGCCAAGAAGGAAAAACACGTGACCGACTGGTTAATCTTTGCCCGCCTATGTTTCTTTGCCCTGCTTACTGTTTCAATCGTTAAATTAATTCTGACCTTCCCGCACGACTTCTGGATTGGTCTCGGGATCATCATCTACTTAATCGTCGTATGTGCATTCATGGAAACTACTTTCCGCTTAAAACGGGAGACTTTTGGTAATCCGAACCGCTCCTATATGGTGATTTTTGCCCTAGTAATCGCCCTTGTAGCAGTCACTTTATGGTTCTGAAAAGTTTTTTGAATTAATTTTAGAAAAAGCCTTGCATTTCTCTGGAATTTGGATATAATAATTTATGTTGTCTGGTTGAGAGATAACAAAACAACTTAACAATAAGTTGATGCCCCAGTGGCGGAATTGGCAGACGCGCAACGTTCAGGTCGTTGTATGGGTTTCCATGTACAGGTTCGAATCCTGTTTGGGGCATTTTTTAATTCTTCGATGTCTTTATATCTTCGCAAAACGTTGATATAAAGGCATTTTTGTTTTTGTAAAAACACTGAAAAACGTATTTTTTACCACGATTGCGGAAAAAGTGCGGAAAAAT
>CAMCCW010000013.1 GCA_945873395.1 uncultured Lactobacillus sp.
CACCATCCATTTGTGCGGCACCAGTGATCATGTTCTTAACGTAGTCGGCGTGACCTGGCGCATCGATGTGTGCGTAGTGACGCTTTTCAGTTTCGTATTCAACGTGGGCAGTGTTGATAGTGATACCACGTTCCTTTTCTTCTGGAGCTGCATCGATATCAGCGTAGTCTTCTGCCTTAGCCAAGCCCTTTTCTGATAATACCTTAGTGATAGCAGCAGTTAAAGTAGTCTTCCCATGGTCAACGTGGCCAATAGTACCAATGTTTACATGGGGCTTTGTACGTTCATAATGTTCTTTTTCAGCCATTAATGAAAACCTCCTGTTAATTTACAAGTATAATGTCAGTTATTTCAGAAAAACAACTGACACACCCTTGGGAATATTGTACTACTTCTTTTCGCCAATTGAAAGCTTTATGTCAACGGCTTGAAGAAGAATTCTTAAATATAATATCAACTATCCCCTCGTTTGTAAATAAATTTGCCGATGTTTTTCGTCTAAATTAGAAAAACTTCATTTTCCCGCTTGGGCCAGTGTCGAAATCAGCGTCATCAAGCGCTGCTGCCACCTTCCTGCGGTCGTATTGTCACTGATTTCATGCCCATTCAGGGTCGCTAATAAGACGTTCGCCCATTCCGTAGGATCTGTAATTACGTTCGCCGCACGGGGAAAGAGAAACATCAGTTGCAGGTCAAATTGCTGATTGGCCATCTGAAAACTAATTGCATCCTGATCCCCCAACCGCTCCTGAATTATCTGTCGAACGGTCTTAACTGCTGGAACATCATCCTGGGCAGGTAACTCAGCCGGGTTGACTTGGTATTCCTGATCGTCAATCCAAAGGTAATCCAACTGCGTATCGACGCCGAGTTTCCGCAGACTCTCAATAATGTCAGCTTTAATTAGATAGTGTACGAAGGGGTCACGAAGGACAAATTTGGTTCCAAGAATGAAGCTGTCTAGCGGTAAAGCGTAGGCCTCATCCAAGCGCTGCCGCTGCTCCATCAAATTACCATCGCCAAGATGATAGAAAGTTTTTAGCCGCTGTTGAATAGTCTGATGATACTTTGTCTGGGTAATCTGTTCACCATCTTGAATGAACGTCCCCAGGTCTTGCTGCCAATCCATTGGACCATTGGCAACGAAAAGTCGGGCCAGCATGAAGCGCTGGTTCTGAACCATAATTTTTACTGCCAGTCCTGCAAACTCCTCATTCTGATAAAACAGTTCGGGCTCATCTAAAACATTGCTGAGTGCTTGAACGTATTGATGATCTTTATAGAGGACCCGTACAAGTTGCCGGGTAGCAGCTGGATCGGCGGTCTCCGTGACTAGGGGATCTAAGATGTCTCCAGCTGGACCCCACTTTCCCTGTTTAATGAGTTTTTCTGCCTGCTGGTAACGTTTCGTTTGCCCTTGATTCATCATCTATCCCCCCATAAACAAAGAAGTGCCCATACTGAGCACTTCTTTGGTCGACTTATTTTTTAGCCTTGGCGTTTTGCTTCTCGTGCTTACGACCACGGCCCCGGCCACCACGATGATGGCTCTGTTGTTTTTCTTTTTGACTATTGTTTTGGTTGTTGCCCTTCTTGGCCTCACCCTTGCTCTTGTTCTTTCGCTTAGCATGCTGATTAATTTCCATGATCACTGGCAGAATAACGGGGTGGCGCTTGGTCTGGTCAAAGAGGAAGCGGTTCAACTTCTCGCGAACATCCTGCTTTAAGTGACTCCAGTCAAACTCCTTCTGGTCAAGGTTATCCTGAACCACCTTTTCAACCAGGTCGGCACTCTGCTTCATCAGTTGCCGGTTGGTCTTAACGAAGACAAAGCCACGTGAAGTGATCTGGGGCCGGGCAACGATCTTCTTCTTTTTCCGGTCAATGGTAGCCACCACAACGAAAATCCCGTCCTCGGACAAAACTCGCCGGTCACGAAGAACAATATTACCAATATCACCGATTCCGGTCCCATCAATCATGGTGTTACCAACGTCAATGTGGTCACCGACGTGGAACTCACCATTCTTATAGGTAAGAACATCCCCCTTGTTGGCAATGAAGATGTGGTCAGCCGGGATCCCGACTTCCTCAGCCAGTTCCGCATGCCGGTCGAGCAGGCGGTATTCACCCTGAATTGGAATGAAGTATTGGGGTTTCATGAAGTTGAGCATCAGCTGTTCATCATTCTGGTTGGCATGACCAGATGGGTTAAGGTCGTCAGAGATGAACTTAACCTCGGCCCCGGTCCGGTAGATCATGTCCTTGGTCTTTTGAACTTCTGTCTCTTGAGCATAGGACGGCGTCGTGGTGACAAAGACCAGGTCGCTATCAGTCAGGTGCAGCTTTGGGTTATCGCCACCGGCAATCTGTTGCAGGGACTTGATTGGTTCACCCATCTTCCCAGTTTCCAAAATAACTACCTGGTTTGGTTCCAGTTTGTCGGCTTCCTTCATGCTGATCAACAGGCCCTTAGGGAGCTTCAGTTTACCGAGGTTCATAGCCGTGTTGATGATCTGTTCAATATCTTTCCCAGACAGAACCAGCTTGCGGTCGACAGCCACTGCCGCATTAATGATCTGTTGGACCCGCATGATGTTAGAAGCCACGCTGGCCACGATGATCCGACCGTTCTGGTACTTGAAGGTTTCCTTGATGTATTCACCAATATCCTTCTCCCGGGCAGAGATTCCAGTGATGCCGGCCCCTGCGGAATCACTCAGCAGGGCCAAGACACCTTGGGAACCAATCTCGGCCAACCGGGCCAGGTCAGTCTGATAACCCTTGGTAGCGGTCTGGTCAAACTTAAAGTCCCCGGTGTAAACAATGTTACCGGCACCAGTTTCAATAACGACCCCGAGCGTCTCAGGAATCGTGTGGGTGGTCTGGAAGAAGGAAACCGTCACATCGTTAAAGTCGATCGCCGTAGCGGCATCGACAACGTGGAAGTCATTGAACTTCTTTACTTCCTTATGTCCCTTCACGGCCAACTTAGCCAGGGCAATTGTCATTTCACTCCCAAACACAGGAACGTTAAAGTCCATCAGGAAGTATGGCAGGGCCCCGATGGAATCGGCGTGCCCATGGGTCAAGAAGACCCCGACAATCCGATCCTTGTGTTCGCGAAGGTATTCCCAGTCCGGAATCACCACGTCGATCCCCATCAGTTCGTTTTCCGGGTACTTCAGACCGGTATCCAGGATAAAGATCTGCTTATCAACTTCAACTGCGTACATGTTCTTTCCGTTTTCGCGGACACCGCCAAACGGAATAATCTTAATGCTATTACTCATTAAGTAATCTCCTTTTATTTAGTTTTGAACTGTCTACCGTTTTCGAATACGGCAAGATTTTTAATTTCGTTCAGGATTAGCTATTCATATCTTACCACAATCAAAGTTAGCATTGGAACCAAACCGGTTAGAATTGATAAACAAAAAAGCGCTCCAACTCCATAGCGAGCTGAAACGCTGAATAGCAATGATATTAACGACGAAGACCCAATGCCTTGATCAATTCACGGTAAGCAGGAAGGTCAGTCCGACGGAGGTAAGCCAAAAGGTTACGACGGTGACCAATCTTCTTCATCAAACCACGTTGTGAGTGGTAATCATGCTTGTGAGTCCGAAGGTGTTCGTTCAATTCGTTGATGTCAGCAGTTAAGACAGCAACTTGAACTTGGGTTGAACCAGTGTCACCTTCGTGAGTTGCGAATTGCTTGATAATTTGATCCTTACGTTCTTTTGAAATAGCCATGCTATTTTCCCACCTTTCAAATATATTGATGCGCCTAGTTCTAAGTATAACGTCGGTGAGGATCGCTAAACTGAGAAGAGGCAATGGTTGATTAACCTTTAACACTATAACCGATTATCGCCCTGCTTGCAAGCGTTCGACAAAATCCCTTCTTAATGCCGTCGAAACTATTGCATTGCCCGCCAGTCTTTTGTATAATGAAAAACGTTGAAAATTCTGGTCAACTGAATAACCGGGTAATGGAGGTGAAACTCATGCCAATTATTAAGTCAGCAATCAAGCGTGTTAAAACTAGTGCCAAGGCCGAAGCCAAGAACGCTTCACAATTAAGCCACATGCGGACTGCTATCAAGAAGTTCGACAAGGCAAAGCTTGCTGGTGAAGATGACCTTGAAAAGTTATACAAGGATGCTATCTCAGCAATTGACCGTGCACACTCCAAGGGCCTTATCAAGGCTAACAAGGCTGCACGTGACAAGTCACGTTTATCAGCTCGTTACAACAAGTAATGACCGATAACGACAACAGGCAATCAAAACGATTGCCTGTTTTTTAGTTTAAATGCAAACAGCAGCAACCACGAAATTTTCATTCGTGATTGCTGCTGTTTTTATTTTGCCACCCGGGCCTGGTGGGCATACTGAAGCATGAAGAGCTGGAAAAGAAGGGCGGGATCGCGCTGGGTCGTCTTAAGAGCCCGCTCGATCCGGACCAAGCCCAGGTAGGCGTTCTCTAGTGCCAGTAATGAGAAGTTACGAGCCGTCCGCAGCCCTAGTTTGACCCGGTACGGGTGCACATTCAGCTGTTTGGCTAGGTTCCCCTGACTGAGGCCGCGGGCACTCAACACCTTCAACTGGATCAACAGGCGGAACTGCCCCACCAGCACGGCATTGATCCGCAGGGGCTGCTGTTGGCCAGCCAGGAGTTGACGATAGAGGCTCAGGGATTTGACCTGATCATGCCGCAGAACCGCCGTTACCAGGTCAAAGACGTTTTCGTCAAGGGACTGTGGAACCAGCTCGGCCACCTGTTGCTGCGTAATATGCTTATCCTTATAGGCCAGGATCTGCAGCTTGGCAAGGTTGGCAATCATCAGGCCATAGTCAGCATTGGTGCGCTGAACCAGCTCATCAACCGCGGCTTGGTCGATCTGAAAGCCCGCCGCCATCAGCCGTCCTACGACCTGCTGGCGGGCCTGTTGTTCGTTTAATGGAGCCGCACTGACCGTTACCGCTGCCTTTTTGAGTTCCTTAACAATCCCCTTCCGGCCATCAAGTTTCTCATACGGTGCCAAGATAACTAGGACAGTAGTCATCTCGGGGTGACTCAGGTAACGTTTGAACGAGTCCAAGTCATGCTCGACCTTCCCCCGCTTCTTTTCTCCGGTTAGGAAGTATGGCTTGTTGATCACTACCAGCCGTCGCTCACCGAAAAATGGCGCTGACATGGCATCGTCCAGAGCCGTCGCAACCGGGGTGGTTTCCATGTCATAACGACCAATATTCATCACCTGTTCAGTCTCTGGAATCAGACTCAAGAACTGGTCAAGGGCCTGCTGCTGCAAGGCTTGCTGCGTTCCTAACACCAGGTAAATGGGGGCCGGGCTTGCTTTCTTTAGTTGTTGAGACAATTCGGTAATGTCCATTTCAGTTCTTCTCCTTTAAGTGTAGTCTGCCAAAGACCGTGCTGCTGTGCATATACATATCTGATCATCCCGTATTGCTGGGTCGAAAGGATTCTAATCTGACGCTGGCGTAAGCTCACCACCACCTCGTCATTGGGATGGTGGTAACGATTGAAGCGGCCCGCCGAGATGATTCCCCACTGCGGATGAAGTTGGTCCAAAAAGCGGTCGTCGCTGGCCGTGCGGCTGCCGTGGTGCCCCAATTTCAAAACATCAGCATGCAGTCCTGAGTAATGTTCAAGAACCGCGCGTTCACCAGCCCGATCCAGGTCGCCCGTGAAGACAAACTGCTTCCCGCCAAAACGGCCGGTCAGGACCATTGAATCCTCATTCTTCGCCTCCCCGGGCGCAAATGGGTGGAGGATCTTCAGGTGCGGATCAATATTGGGATGCTGGTCCGTGACGGGGATAATCTGCGGTTGATTGACCGTCCCTACTTTCCGAGTCAGCACCGGTTGCTTCTCCATTCCCGCTGGAACCGCGATTCGCTTAACCCGCATGTTCTGAAGAACCGTTGGCAGGTAGCCAATGTGATCGGCATCCCGGTGACTGAGATAGATGGTATCAATATGGTCGATCCCCCGACTCTTCAAATAATTGATACTGGTCCGGGTAGCGGTATCACGCGTACGTACTGGTTGGCGTCGCCCAAAATTCAGCTTGCCACCGGTATCGATCATCATCACCCGTCGATTAAGGGGCTCACGGATAATAATGCAGTCTCCCTGACCAATATCCACAAAGGCGACCTCACCATTAAGGGGCAAATGAATTACCAAGAAGCAAGTAAGATACGCCAAAGCCAGCACCAACCACCGCCGCGTTTTTTGATAGTCACTGATACACCAAAGCGTCAAAAGAAACACCACCATCGCCATCCAGAAGGCCGGCTTACCGAAAACTACTTCGCCCGGCAATTGGGCAACCAGCCCCACCAGTCGCTGAAAGCACAGGAGAAGTTGGTTCACCAACTCACTGACCGTCGGTACCAGCCAATAGGTTCCCGCACTGACCAAGACCAGCGGAAAGAGGCCAAACGAAAACAGCGGGATCATGGAATAGCTAATTACCAAGCTGAGCAAGTGAAATTCAAAAACATAGCTCAGGATCGCCGGTAAACTGGCCAGACTCAAGAAGAGACACTGCCGTAATGCCGTAATCTGACGATCCATTACCTGAAGCAGGAACGATAACAGATAACTCAACTGACCGCCTAAGCTGAGGAGGACCGCGGGCTCCCAGGCCATGCCGATCAATAGGCTTACCGCCCAGCTATCCAAGCGGTCAAGCTTCAGGATATCCTGGAGTAACCCCGCTTCTGCCATAATCACAGCCCGGGTCAGGCTTGGTGCTCCCCCAGCAATAATTAGGTAAAACGGCAGGGCCAGGATCAAAATTCCATCAATCACTTCTCGATCTAACCACAGGTACACCCCAAACCAACGTAGAATTGTAATTAACAGAACTACGTGCATCCCCGAAATGCAGAAAAGGTGGATGACCCCCAACCGTTTAACATCTGCCATCAGTTGATCATTAGCCGGGCTATTCTGTCCAATGATCAACTGCTGACAGTATCCGGCTAACGGATCCGGCATCTTACCGAAATAATCACTCAGTTGCCATCGCCAGCAGTGGCACCGGTCACGGAGTCCTTGCTGTGCCAGATTGCTGACTACTGGCGGGCGGTCGAGACGGACCTGGTTATAGACTCGCCGCTGCTGGTAGTAGCGACGCAGGTCAAACTCATTTTCGTTGGTAGCGGTCATCACCGGCTGAATCATCCCCGTCAACTGCCAGTTGGTCGGCCGATCAAGGCGACGAAACTGCTCAAGTAATTGGGGATCCCGCACACTAAATGCTAGGGATTCGCGAGTTCTCGATTGTTGATCTGTTCCTACAGCAGTCACAAAGCCATCCTGAACCTTGATATCATCAGGCAATACCTTAACCACTTGGGTAACCGGGTGACGGTCAATGACGGTCTTTTGACTAACTTGACGCTGAAAGGCCCCACACACCCCAATGGTTACTACTACGCTTAGGCAGCAAACCAGCATAACAGTCGGCTGCCGCAGGTAACATACCCGTAACAATAGGTAGGCGGTAAACAACCAGCAGAGCGGTTGGGGGCCAAGGATCGCAACGGTCACCGTCCCCGCAATCAGGGCCGGAAAGATCCAATAATGACGAATCGGCTTTATTGCTCAGGACGAATATACTGTCCCAAGCGAACCTCGTCTAAGATATCATCATCGAGCTTGATTTGGTGAAGGTGGATGTTCTTAAGCCTGATCAGCTTCATTGCGTAATCATCATTGTGGTAGTTGCGAATATAGTTGATTTCCTTGATTCCTGCCTGCAGAAGGCTCTTCGTACACTGCAGACAAGGGAAATCAGTCACGTACAGGCTGGCCCCGTCCATCGAAATGCCAAACTTAGCACATTGTAAAATAGCGTTCATTTCGGCATGAATGGTCCGGACGCAGTGGCCATCTCGCAGATAACAACCAGCATCGATACAGTGTTCGTCACCAGAAACCGAGCCATTGTACCCTCCGGCAATGATCCGCTTATCCCGTACCAGGACGGCACCAACCGACAGGCGGTTACACGTGCTACGCGAGGCCAACAGAGCAGCCTGGATCATGAAATACTGATCCCAATCAATTCGCTTTCTTACCATAAATCTGTCACTCCTTTATCTGATATAGTATAGCAAAAAAGTCCACCTAAACCAAAAGCTAGACCGCCAACTGATCCTTGATTTTTTCAACTGTCTTATCACCAAAGCCGCTGACCTGCTTCAGCTCGTCCACCGACTTAAACTGGCCATGCTGCTCACGGTACTGAAGGATCAGTTCCGCCTTTTTGTCTCCGATCCCGGTAATCTGACACAACTGCTCCTTGGTCGCCGTATTAAGATTAATAATTGGCGCTTCACTTGCTGCATTTGCACTACCAGCATTAGCGGCTCCGACTGTGCTAGTCCCAGGTACCGTTTCACCATTCACTGGCACATAGACAACCTCCTGATCCGCGAGCTGCTTAGCAAGGTTGACCTGCTTCATGTCAGCATTGTCAACGATCCCGCCAGCTGCAGCCACAGCTTCGTTCACCCGAGCACCATTCTTCAGTTTGTAGACTCCCGGATGCTTAACCGCTCCCTTCACATCAACACAGACCTTACCACCGACCGAAGAGGATACTACTGAAGTCATACTACTGGTTGAACCCATCGCCATGGTCTGATCAGCCTGACTCGCATCTGTAGGCCGCTTAATCAGCCACGCACCAACCAACCCCACCACTGCAAGCAGGATCAGTAGTTGATAACGATAGCTTTCCCAAATTTCTTTCAGACGTTCCATGGTATCCCCTCCCATATAATAAATACGACAGATCAGCATTTTGCCATGAAAAAAGAGTTATGCCAAAAGTAACTTTGTCATAACTCTTTTTAAATTTGGCTTATAAAAAAGCCGTGATTATTCATTAATTATTTTCCAGATAGTGAACGGCCTGCTTGAACGAGGTCACTGGAACAACCTTCATCCCCGGTGCGTACCGTTTGGCCGTCTTCTTGGCCAATTGGTAATTGGTCTGGTGGCCTTCCTCATACTTCAATACCAGCTTGGTGGGCTTGACGTATGGAGCAAAGAAAATAGTAGCGCCAGCACGATGAGCGGCGATGACCTTCTTGTCGATCCCACCAATCTCACCAACACTGCCATCAGGTGCGATTGTCCCGGTACCAGCAATCTTCCGACCCCGTTGGAGATCATGACCACTGATCTGTTCATAAATCTGCAGGGTGAACATCAAACCGCCGGACGGGCCACCCAGTTCACCAGGGTCCACTCGTACTGGTATCTTGGTCTTCACCTTCATGTTATTCGTCAGGAGGATCCCAATTCCCGCCCGGGTTGAGGTTAACTTAACCAGACGGTGAGTGGTTTGGTGCTGATGACCATTACGCTCATAGGTAACGGTCAGCGGTGAGCCGACCTTCTGCTTACCGATATACTTCTGAAAGCCCTCGGCAGTGTTGAAGTGGCGGCCATCAACCTTGGTAATGGTGTCCCCCACCTTAATCGCCTTCCGGAATTTGGAGTTGGGCTCTACCTGGAGGACATAGATCCCCAGGTACCGTCTGCTGACCTGCTGGTGAGCTGCCTTGTAGGCAATCGCAATTGCTTCATTGATCGAGCTCTGCATGTAGAAATGCTGAACCCGATCGAATGTAGCCCCACTTTGGCCGCCCGTAACATCGTCGGCCTTCTCAATCGACAGGTATGGAACGGCCTTGGCAACAAGGTAGGTCGCCGGATGGGCTCGTTGCAAGGCTACCGACGTGATCATAAAACTGCCCTTACCCGGATCGGGATGCCCCTTCACTTGGACGAATGAGCGTAGGTTCGTCGCGTTCCCCGGCGCTTCAACGTAGGAGTTTAGCGGCCAGAGCAAGAACCAACCCAAGAAAAGGATCAGGGCCAGGATAACCCCAATCCAGCGCAGGACTTGTTTATCTTGTCTTTTCATTATGTTCCTTTACCCGCATTAATTGACGTTCTTCCAGCCGCTTCTTCAGTGCCGCATTAATGTTTGCTGGCAAGTATGCAGAGATGTCACCCCCGTTAGAGGTAACCTCCTTCAACAGGCTGCTTGACAAGTGCTGGTATTCTGGCTTGGCAAGGAAGAAGATGGTTTCACACTGATCATCCAAGAAGTTATTCATGGCGGCAATATCCCGCTCGTATTGGAAGTCAGCGTTGTTCCGCAGTCCCCGCATCAGGTAATCGGCCCCGATCCGGTTCATCAAGTCAACGGTCAGGCCGGAAGCCGTAATTACGGAAACATTGTCCAGGCCCGCCGTGGCCTCCTTGATCTGTTGAATCCGTTCTTCAACGGAGAACAGGGGCTTTTTGCTGGTGTTGGTCATTACTGCCACCGCCAGCTGGTCGAAGAGGGCACTCCCCCGCTTAATCAAGTCGAGGTGTCCCAAAGTCAGGGGGTCGAAACTCCCGGGAAATACAGCAACTTTCATTAAAAACTACTCCTTTCGAAAACGGTAAATGGTTAGTACTGTTATACCATAGGTCTGCCGGCGAATAAACGTAAAGTTTGGCAGGTCCTCAGTTGGCAGATTGGCCGCCTCATTGGTCTCGGCAACAATCACCGCACCATCATTCAGCAGATCATCCTGGACCATCTGATCAAGGTCCTTCAGAATCTGTTGCTTGGCATACGGTGGATCCAGGTAAACCATGTCAAAACGCGCCTGTTTTTTCCCCAGCATCCCCAGGGCCTTACGGGCATCCATTTTATAAACCGTAAAGCGTTCCGGGTGCTTGGTCACATCAATATTACGGTGAATCGTCTTGATCGCCTGGTACTGCCGGTCAATCAAAACGGCGTGTTCGATTCCACGAGAAATTCCTTCGATACTGAGTCCCCCACTACCGGCAAACAGGTCCAGGCTTTGGCCACCATCAAAGTATGGCCCAATAATATTAAAGAGGGCCTCCTTCACCTTGTCGGTTGTTGGACGCGTCGCCATGCCGGGTACCGCACTCAGTTTACGGCCGCGAAACTCACCAGATACTACTCTCATTACTTATCATCCTCGTCATGCATTTTATATAATCCAGTCATCTCTAGGTCGGTCAGGGTGGGGTCGAGGTCCGGTCGCATCGACTCCTCAACCGCTCGGACTGCCCGCAGATGACCGATCTTCGTCTTCAGTTGTTCAACCTGGTCCTGGTCAACGTATAAGATTACGTAGTGCATCCGCTTAGAAACATAGCGCACAATTCCGTAGTGCCGCAACGTCCGCACAACGCGGTTCCCATTGATGTACACCACCAGGGCTCGGCGATCAGTTAACTTAAACATCTTATCATATCCTTACTAGTCTGTAGGCAAAAACGGTTCCCCTACTTGAAGTTGGGCTTTATTCTGCCGAATACTGATGTTAATGATGATGCCCACCGTTGCCGAGAGCACCAGCATACTTGAACCACCATAACTGATGAATGGGAAGGTCACCCCGGTAATCGGGAGCAGCCCCAGCACCCCACCAATATTAAAGAAGGTTTCAATCGTAAAGAAGGTGGCTGACCCATAGCAAATCAGGGTCTGGTACAGCGAGGAACTCTTGACCCCCAGCTGGATCATCCGACAAATCAGAACCAGCAGGAGGACCAGGATGATGGTCACCCCGACCAAACCGAGTTCTTCACTAGTAATTGCCATGATGAAATCGGTGTTTGGTTCAGGAAGGTAACCCATCTTCTGGACACTGTTCCCCAGGCCAACCCCGAAGATTCCCCCGTTACTGATAGCGTAATAGGAGTTAACCAGCTGGCTCCCGGACCCGCTCGCGTTGCCAAAGGGGTTCATGAAGGCAATGAAACGTTGGATCCGGTAGCCACCGTGGATCCAGCCATTGACGATCGCCAATTGGAGACCAAAGTAGATAATCAGGGGAAAACCAATTACCATGGTGATGGCTTTCCCCCACCGGATATCACAAGCGAGCTCCATTACCGCGATAATGCAGAAGTTAATGGCGAATCCCCCCGTGTCCGGCTGGGCGAAGATCAATTCCAGGTAAAAAATCGCCAAAAGAATCGAGCCGCGGGATTCCTTGGCGACCAGAAAGTGATCTCCCCGCTGCCGTGCCCGGGTCATCCGATCCCCAAGATATAAGATGAAGTATAGCTTACAGAACTCGACCGGTTGAATATTGATCGGTCCGAGATTAAGCCATCCCTTCGCCCCGTTGACCGCTTTACCGATTACGAGAACCATCAGTAGCAATACTCCCATGCCAATGGTCGAATATTCGAGGAATCGACGGTGGCGATAATGCTCCAAGGGGTAATTAGCACAGAAGATAAGAACGGCAATTCCCAGCACGACATAAATGCTCTGTTTGAGCAAATACCCCTGTGGCGTGCCCCCATTCTGCATTTGAATTGCTGCACTTGAAGAATAGACCATTACGATCCCGATCAAGCACAGGATTAGGTACGGGACCATCAGATAGTAGTCCCAGAAATGAAAATTCTGTTTAATTGTTGTTGCCAGTCCACGACGGGGCCGGAGCTTAATCTTTTTCACATAGTACACCCGCTCAAACTAAAGTATCCTTTTTATTATAGCATCATATAGGAAAAACCCGAAAAGCATCATAGTGCCTTTCGGGTTTTCTTAAACTTATTTATTACTTCCGCGTAGCTGCACGACGGCGCTTAGCTTCCTTTTCACGAGCATTCGTGTTCAGGATCTTCTTACGCAGCCGGATGTTTTCTGGCGTAACTTCGCAGTATTCGTCTTCGTTCAAGAATTCAAGGGATTCTTCAAGAGACAAGTGCGTTGGCGTCTTGATGTGGGCCATTTCGTCAGAACCAGCAGCACGAACGTTGGTCAGGTTCTTACCCTTGGTGATGTTAACCGTGATGTCATTTTCACGGCTGTTTTCACCAACGATCATTCCTTCGTAAACTTCCGTACCTGGGTCGATCAACAGTTGACCACGACTTTCGATCCCCATCATAGCGTAGGTAGTAGCCTTACCAGCGTTCATGGAAACCAGGGTACCCTTTTGACGGCCTGGGTTCCAGTTCTTAATAACTGGAGCGTACTTCTCGAAGGTGTGGCTCATGATCCCGTAACCACGGGTTTGAGTCATGAATTCAGTGGAGTAACCAATCAAACCACGTGATGGTGCAAGGAAGATCAGACGAGTCTGGCCGTTTTCACCAGGTTCCATGTTCTTCATTTCACCCTTCCGCTTAGAAAGGCTGTCGATAACGGCACCAGTGTATTCATCTGGCGTATCGATTTGAACCTCTTCGAATGGTTCGCACATCGTACCATCGATTTCCCGGTAGATAACTTCTGGACGAGATACGGACAATTCGTATCCTTCACGCCGCAGAGTTTCGATCAGAATGGACAGGTGCAATTCACCACGACCAGAAACAGTCCAAGCACCTGGGTCATCCGTGTCGTCAACCTTAAGGGAAACGTCGGTCTGCATTTCACGCTTCAGACGGTCTTCGAGTTGACGGGCAGTCACGAACTTACCTTCCCGACCAGCAAATGGTGAATCGTTGGTCCGGAAAGTCATCCGCAGCGTCGGTGGATCAATCCGCAGTGGAGTCAGTGCTTCTGGGTGGTCTGGGTCAGTAACCGTTTCACCAACGTTGATATCTTCCATCCCGGAAACGGCGATCAAGTCACCAGCCTTGGCTTCCTTGATTTCCAACCGCTTCAGACCGAAGAAACCGAACAGCTTAGTAACCCGGAAGTTCTTCTTGGTCCCGTCAAGCTTCATCAGGGTAACATTGTCACCGACCTTGATCTTACCACGGAAGACCCGACCAATACCGATACGACCAACGAAGTCGTTGTAGTCCAAGATGGCAACTTGGAACTGCAGTGGTTCGTCAGAGTTGTCAACTGGAGCTGGGATGGTCTTGATGATAGTGTCAAACAGTGGCTTCATCGTGTGTTCCTGAGTAGAAATGTCGGAATCGTAACTAGAAGTCCCGTTCATGGCAGAAGTGTAAACAACCGGGAAGTCCAGTTGGTCTTCGTCCGCACCCAATTCGATGAAGAGGTCCAGTACTTCGTCAACAACTTCTTCTGGACGAGCACCCTTCCGGTCAACCTTGTTAATAACAACGATTGGTGTCAGGTGTTGTTCCAGGGCTTTCTTCAGAACGAACCGCGTCTGTGGCATGGTCCCTTCAAAGGCATCGACAACCAGAAGTACCCCATCAACCATCTTCATAACACGTTCAACTTCACCACCGAAGTCAGCGTGACCTGGGGTATCCAGGATGTTGATTTGGTACTTACCGTACTTAACAGCCGTGTTCTTGGACAGGATGGTGATACCACGTTCCCGTTCAATGGCGTTAGTATCCATGGCCCGGTCCTGGATACTGAAGTGTTCTGGTAAAGTATCAGATTGCTTCAACATTTCGTTAACCAGGGTAGTCTTACCGTGGTCAACGTGGGCAATAATCGCAATGTTACGAATGTCCTCACGAGTTTTCAAAGCGTAATTCTTCCTTTCGTTTCAATCTGTTCATCTTAACTAGTATACACTGGTTCGAGACTGATTTCATAAAAAAACTGTGACAATTGGGTCACAGCTTCGACAACTAGTCAGTGAGACGCAGGATGTCCTGGCTCGCTCGCTTTGTTGCTACTAATACAAGATTAGATGATAGCACATTTATTCCATCACCGTCAATTGATTTAACCGTCAAACCTAATTCTTCCGCCAGTACCCGGCCTGGAGCGAGATCCCATGGCCGCAGGTATGAAATGTAGGCTCCCAATTCACCGGTCAGTACCCCGATCATCTCCATCGCCGCACTGCCGTACATCCGGAGTCCGCTGGCCTGCCGGGCCACCTGGGGAAGGTTAGCCACATTATCTAGAACCAGCGAACGGCCAATCGCAATCAAACTGTCGTGGAGACTGGTATCAGCAGGAGCAGCCAGGCGCTGGTCATTCTTGAAGACACCCCAGCCGTTGCCCCCGTGGTAGAGGTCCTGATTAACGGCATCCATGATGTAGGCCAGGGTTGGCTTGCCGTCAACATACAGGGCCAGCATGATTCCAAAATGATCATGCTGCTTAACAAAGTTGAGAGTCCCATCTAAGGGGTCAACGATCCAGACGTGACCGCTCAAATCAGTAAGCTGTTGGTCACCGAAACCTTCCTCGCTCAGGATCCGGCAACCTGGATCGATTTCCCGAAGTCGGCGATCAAGCTCCTGCTCATTCTGTCGATCAATTGTCGTCACCAGGTCACTATAACTGCTCTTAGTGTTCACCTGGTAGGAACCGTCCAGGTGCTGTAGGGCCCGTTGATTGACGGTGCGCAGTAGTTTTTGTACTTGTGAGTCAATCTCTTCTAACATTATTTATCGCCAACCATCTTGATTGTCCGGGCATCACTACCCTGTGCCTGCTTAACTACCCGGTAGAGAACATAGCCGGATTCACGTTCAAAGTCCCGGCCGATCTGCTTCTCCTCCGCCTTGGAATTAACGATCTGCTTGAAAGCCCGGTAACGCTTCAGCAACTCTTCACGACTGATTCCCACTTCGTAAGCATCTTCGACGGCCCGCAGCATTGCGATCACCGTCTCCATCTCAGCAGTTGACCAGCTCGGGTTTAATGGATAAGAGTAATTTTGGCTTTGCATAATAACCACTCCTCAAATAGCTTTATCCTTATTATACAATTCTTCTCTAACGAACGTTATCCATTAAAACCAATAAAACCAAAAATGCGTTGTCAATTATGACAACGCATTTCGGATTTGATTAAGATGTTGGTAACTTAATTAAATGTGAGTTGGGAAGCCCATTGCAACATCGGCGGCTTCTTGAATTGGTTCATTAAGGGTTGGGTGTGGGTGAATAGTTAAGGAAACATCCTCAACATTCATACCGCAGTTAACGATTAATGACAATTCACCGGCCAGCGTACTTGCTTCTGGTCCAACAACTTCGGCACCAACGACATTCTTCTTGTCCTTAGTGTAGGTGAAGCGTACGAACCCTTCTGGTTGATCGAGTGATACCGCACGAGCGTTACCAGCAAATGGGAACTTGGCGGTAGCAACTTCGATACCCTTCTCCTTAGCTTGGTCAGCCGTCATTCCGACTTGAGCCAGTTCAGGATCGGCGAAGCAGACAGCGGGTACACCTACCCAGTCATTGGCAGTGTTCTTTCCGGCAATCGCTCCAGCAGCGGTCTTACCTTCAAAGAAGGCCTTGTGGGCCAGGGCAGGACCTGGGACAATATCACCAATTGCCCAGATGCCTGGTACGTTGGTCCGACCCTGCTTATCAACAATCACTTGATGGTGATCGTTGAGCTTAACACTCGTCATATCGAGGGCAAAGTTATCGGTGTTTGGCTTCCGACCAACGGAAACCATGCAGTAGTCAGCCTTAATGCTGTTTTCCTTACCGTCAACTTCGTAGGTAACCGTGACAGAGGAATCATCCTGAGTGGAGTTCTTAGCCATGGCCTTAGTGATGATGTCAATACCCTTCTTCTTCAGGTTCTTAACAACGACGCTAACCATGTCCTTGTCGAAGCCACCAAGGATACTGTCGGTACCTTCAATGATCGTTACGTGTGAACCGAGGTCAGCGTAAGCACCAGCCAATTCAGTCCCGATGTAACCACCACCGATAACGACTAATTCCTTTGGGATCTCTGGCAGGTTCAAGCCACCAGTAGAATCGATAACCCGACCTTCAAACTTGAAGTTAGGAATCTCAACTGGACGTGAACCAGTAGCCAAGATCAGGTTGTTCCAGGTGATCTTAGTACCACCATCAAAGTCCATGAATTGCTTTGGACCAGACTTCATAACACGAAGTTGGTGGTCGTTATCCATCATGGCAACCCCTTCGATGATTTCAACCTTGTGCTTCTTGAGCAGCATCTTGACACCACGGGTCATCCGGTCAACAACCTTGTGTTGCTTCCAGTCTTGGGTCTTCTTGAAGTCGATTGTTGCATCGGTCTTGGAAATTCCGTAGGTTGAGGCATCACGAGCTTCACGAAGCCGGTGACCAGCCGCAATCAAGGCCTTAGAAGGCACACAACCAACATTCAGGCAGACACCACCTAAACCTGGGTCACCCTTTTCAATCAGGGTAACTTTTTGTCCTAATTCGGAAGCCCGAATGGCGGCAACGTAGCCACCAGGGCCCCCTCCGACAATAACCGTATCTTTCTTTTCAACATCAGCCATATTTAATTAGCCCTCCATCAATAACAATTCAGGATCTTCAAGAAGCTTCTTCAGGTAGTTCAAAGCTTCAGTAGCTAAGGCACCATCAATCAGACGGTGATCAACAGTCAATGACAGCTTCATGTTGTGACCAACAACGATTTCGCCTTCGTCATTAACAATTGGTTCAGTAGCAATGGTACCCATCCCAAGGATAGCAACTTCTGGTTGGTTGATGATTGGAGTGAACCAGCCACCACGCATTGAACCAATGTTGGAGATGGTCATGCAACCATGAGCCATGCTGTCTGGGCTAAGCTTGTTGTCTTCGGCAGCTTGTGCGTTGTCGGAGATTTCCTTAGCGATTTCGAACATACTCTTGGAGTCAGCGTTCTTGATGTTAGGGTTGTACAGACCGTGATCAGTGCTCGTAGCAATACCAATGTTGTAGTAGTGCTTTTGAACTAATTCGTGAGTACTGTCATCGATTGATGCGTTGAACTCTGGGTACTTCTTCATCATGGCGATGAGGGCCTTAACAACGTAAGGCAGGAAGGTCAAGTGAATACCTTGTTCAGCAGCAACTGGCTTGTACTTCTTCCGGTTAGCCATCAGCTTAGAAACTTCGGCATTTGCAAAGACAGTAACCATTGGACTAATGTCAACGGAGTCACGCATGTTCTTAGCAATGATCTTCCGCATGTTGGACAATGGTTCACGAGTCTCAGCGTCTTCACCAGCACCAGTGTAAGGCTTGATCGTGTTACCAGCCTTTGGAGCAGCGGCAGCAGTTTCAGCAGAAGCAGCTGGAGCACTAGCAGCAGCGCCGTTGAAGTTGTCGATATCTTCCTTTAGAACTTGGCCGTGGTTACCACTTGGTTGTACTAAGGAGATATCAACACCCTTGTCACGAGCGTATTGACGAACAGATGGCATAGCCATAACCAGCTTGTTTGGTTCTGCTAATGGAGCAACGCCACCCTTGGCAGGAGCAGCTGGCTTTGCTGGAGCAGCACTCTCAGCTGGAGCAGAGGATTCTTCTGCAGCTGGTGCTTCATCGGCAGAGTCATCACCGGCGTCTTCGTCATCGTCGGCTTCAACGTTGGTGCTTACACCATCCTTGCCGTCGTCGATTTCAACCAGGTTGTCACCCTTTTCAACGTGATCGTCTTCCTTAGCATCAAGCTTAGTAACGGTCCCGTCAACTGGTGATACCAATTGAGTGGTTGATTTATCAGTTTGAATTTCTACTAATGGATCATCGGCCTTGATTTGGTCGCCTTCCTTAACAAGGAATGAAGCGATGTCACCTTCAGTAAGGCCTTCACCCATTTCAGGTAGTCTGAACTTGTAAGCCATATTATTTAACTTCCTTTCTAATTAATCGTAGCGAATTGGCTGTGATTAATAGTTAACTACTTGACGAGCTGCGTCTTCAACTTCCTTAGCACGTGGAAGCCATACATCTTCTGCCATTGGGAATGGGTAGACAGAGTTAGGTGCAGCAACCCGGGTAATTGGAGCATCCAGGTACATGATGGCACCTTCGGAAATTGCAGAAGCAACTTGGGCACCAACACCGGCCATCTTTTGTGACTCTTGAACGATTACAACGTGGTGAGTCTTCTTGATAGATTCAAAGATGGTGTCAGTGTCAAGTGGGTAGAGTGAACGAAGGTCGATAACTTCAGCAGAAATGTTGTCCTTAGCCAGCTTCTTAGCAGCCTTAACAGCTTCTGGAACCATTCCACCGTAGGTAACGATCGTAACGTCGTTCCCTTCTTGAACAACATTAGCCTTGTCCAACGGAACAGTGTACTTGTCGTCAGGAACTTCGCCCTTAACAGAACGGTAGAGACGAAGGTTTTCAAGGAACAGAACTGGGTCGTTGTTTTCAATAGCAGAAATTACCAGACCCTTGGCATCGTAAGCAGAACTTGGGGTAACAACCCGGAGTCCTGGGATACCAACGAAGAAGTTTTCGAGGTCGTCCCCGTGAAGTTCAGCAGTGTGCGTACCACCACCGTAAGGAGTCCGGATGGTGATTGGCATGTTCTTGGTGCCGTTGTATTGGAAACGAACACGTGACATCTGTCCGGCAATGGAGTCCATAGCTTCAAAAGTGAAGCCCATGAACTGGATTTCTGGAACTGGACGCCAGCCAGTGGCAGCCAGACCAATTGACATCCCTAAAATACCTGATTCAGCAAGTGGGGTACTGAATACACGATCTTTACCATACTTCGTTTGTAAGCCATTAGTAGCACGGAAGACACCACCGTTCTTACCAACATCTTCACCGAAGACCAATGTCTTTGGATCTTCAGCCAAAGCAATGTCAATACCTTCAGTAATAGCTTTGATATATGTCTTTTTAGCCATGATTACTTCGACTCCTTTGCTTCGTACTCTTTGATTTGTTCCTTAATATCTGGGGTTGGTACTTCGAAGGTCCGCTTCAGCATGTCAGAAACCTTTTCTGGTTCAACAGAGTCAGCTTCCTTGATAGCCTTCTTGAAGTCGTCCTTGCATTCATCGGCGTACTTCTTTTCTTCGTCTTCAGACCAGAGGCCCTTCTTAGTTAAGTACTTGCGAAGCCGAATCAGTGGGTCCTTGTCGAACCAAGGCTTTTCTTCTTCCTTAGTACGGTACCGACTAGGATCGTCACCAGCAGAACTGTGGGCACCGAACCGGTAAGTTAAGGTTTCAATCAGAACTGGACCGTTGCCGGCAGCAGCGAATTCACGTGCTTCCTTAGCAACTTCGTAACATGCCAGTACATCCATCCCGTCGACTTGAACGCCTGGGATACCAGCAGCAACACCCTTTTGAGCAATGGTTTGTGCTGCGGTTTGAAGCTTACGTGGGTAAGAAATTGCCCAACCGTTGTTCTGGATGATGAATACAGCAGGTGCTTGGAAGGCACCGGCGAAGTTCATACCTTCGTAGGTGTCACCCTGTGAAGAACCACCTTCACCAGTGTAGGCATAAGCAACGGTATCCTTTTCACCGTTCTTCTTGATACCAAGTGCAGCACCGGCCATTTCAACCATCTGAGCACCGATAATGATTTGTGGACGAAGGGCACGAGCTTCGAACAGGTTACCCTTGAGGTGACCCTTGGACCACAGGTACATTTGAGCAACAGTAGCACCGTGTTGAATTAATTGTGGTAAGTCACGGTATGCAGGGCAAAGGAAGTCCTGCTTCTTGAATGCTGATGCCGTACCCATTTCGGAGGCTTCCTCACCCCAGGTTGGAGCGTAGAAACCTAAACGACCTTGTTGTGAGAAGCTCATAGTTTGTTCGTGCAGTGCACGTTCCCAAACCATTTTCTTCATTAAGTCTACTAATTGGTCATCAGTGAAATTAGCCATTAAGTCCTTGTTAACAACGTTCCCATCATTATCAAGAATTTGAACAGGCTTTGCGTATGCAGCGCCTTCATCGGCTTTAATCTTTGCAAAGTCAACAGCTTTGGCCATTATAAAACATCCCTTTCCAAATCCAATTAACATCATGTAAGCGATTGCCTACTTACATTTTCTAGTATAGTCTTTTTCTGCCATAAAACAAGCGCTTTCATGTACTTTTTTATTAAGAAATGACTAAAAAGTCCCTTGTGAAAGAGTTATTTTAAATTTTAGCGTATCTTTTTTACGTTTTTTGTTTATTGAATTAGCTATTTGGGATGAGTATGATAGAATTAATGAGTTAGAGTAAATTTTGGAGGCGAATATTCTTGTACCTGATGAAAGACATTACTCGCGACGGCAACCCCGTTTTAAGAAAGCGAGCAGCAAAAGTTGAGTTCCCACTCTCAAAAGAAGATCAAGAATTAGCAAAAAAGATGATGGAGTACCTCGAGGTTAGTCAGGATCCCGAGCTGTGCGAAAAGTACAAGCTTCGTGCCGGCGTCGGTCTGGCTGCCCCACAGGTTGGTGTCTCCAAGCAAATGGCTGCCGTTTTAGTTCCACCGATCGACGATGACGACGAGAACGCCAAGCCATTGTTTAAGGATGTAATCATCAACCCCGTGATCGTCAGCGAATCCGTTCAATACGGTGCCCTGACGGAAGGTGAAGGTTGCCTCTCCGTCGACAAGGACGTTCCCGGCTACGTTCCCCGGCACGACCGGATTACCCTGCGCTACCAGGATGTCAACGGTGAGAAGCACCAAGTTCGTTTGAAGAACTACCCAGCAATCGTTTGCCAACACGAAATTGACCACCTGCATGGGGTCCTCTTCTACGACCACATCAACAAGGAACACCCATTTGAGGCTCCTGAAGGCACCATCATGATCAGCTAAGACCAAATGAAAAAAGACGGCCACAAAATGGTCGTCTTTTTTCATTTCTTGTCATGATGGTCCAAACGTTTCAGGTCGCTGACGTATTCAACGGTTGATTCATTCAATAAGTAGGCCACATCAATATGAAGGATTCCTTCATACTCCCACCAGTCAGTCACCGCGAAGACCGGCTTACCCGGACGAATAGCTGTCAGCTCATGTTGGTCAGCATATGCCGCCAGAGTCTTGCTAAGGCGGTCATGGTTAAGTTCTTTACCAGCATCCTTGCTGTCAAAGTGATATTCAAAGGCCAAGACGCCCTTGCCCCAAACATCAGCCACCAGCTGAGAGGTCAGCGTTTGATCCCAGCCCAATAACTGCTTTAAGCTGGTATTAACCGCCTGATCGGTCACCTCTTGCGCCCGGTTGCGCAGCATAATCGTGGCTCGATTAATCAACACCCGGTGAATAGCCACATACAACCCAACCACAATAATAACGGCAATCAGGCATATCCAAAAGATTCGCATTTTATCGCCCCACTTCAATTTCTTCTTTGACTTAATCATACCATGTCGCTAATTTCTAGGACAGCATTGATTAGTTGTGCTAAAATGGGTAGAGTAATTACAGTAATCAATATTTAAATAAGGAGTTTTTAAAGTATGACTTTTAAGGTATACTACCAACCGGATAAGACTAAGCGGCCGGTCCGTGAAAACACTCAATCCCTGTACCTCGAAGCTGACTCAGAGGCCGAGGCACTGTTGATGGTTGAGCACAACACCGATTACACCATCGAGTACGTTGAACAACTTGATGACAAGGCCCTCGCTTACGAAAAGCAAAATCCTAACTTTAAGATTACGACATTTGATTAATGACGTTGATGGGGGTTGCGGCAAATAATTGTCGCAACCCCTTTTGTTTATAGTTTCAGCAAAAGGAAGAACAACAATGCATTATTCAATTATCATTAACCCCCTAGCCGGCAATGGAACTGCCAAGGACGCTTGGCAACGGATCAAGGGACAACTCGACCAGGAAAACATCCAATATCGTTACCAGCTGATTAAAGAAGCCGGGGACGCTGAATACTTTGCTACTAGGATTGGCCAGGAAGAACACGCGGAACCATTAACAGTGATCGTAGTCGGCGGTGATGGCACCTTGCACGACGTATTGAACGGCCTCATCAAGTCAGTACCAAGTCAGGCCAAACAGATTCCCCTGGCCTACATCCCCGTCGGCGTCAACAACGATTTCGCCAAGGGCTATGGTATCTCCTTAGATCCAATGAAAGCTTTACAACAGATCCTGGGAACCAAGCAGGAACACCGCATCAACATCGGTCACTATCACGATACAATCAAGGAACAGGACCACTACTTCCTCAACAGTCTGGGGATTGGCTTCGATGCTGCCATCACGAGTCAGGCCAATCGAAAAAAGGGCCAACGACGGTCACTCAGTCGTTTTGCCTACCTGCGCCACGCCATCAGCGTCCTCTACAACCAGCAGCCCTTCACCCTTATGGTCCAGCAGCAAGGCAGCCGTGACTTCTTCAAGAAGGCCTACATCGTTGTCATCGCCAACCAACCATACATGGGTGGGCGCTTCAAGATCGCTCCAAACGCCAGCCTTGACGAACCTTCGCTGGACCTAGTGGTGGCGGAACGCAAGAACTGGCTGATCACCTTCTGGCAAGTTTGGCGCTTTGTTCACGGTAAATTAGCCGGTTCACGTTTTGCCAAACATTTCCATGGAAAGAACTTCCACTGCACAACGACCTCCCTGGAATTCGGCCAGGTCGACGGCGAGGAGATCGGTAACCAGTTCATGGACCTATTAATTTCCACTGCTAGCTATCCGTTTCATCAAGATCCCCAAGAATAAAAAATAGAGCCAATCAGCGTTGAATAGACGTTGGTTGGCTCTGTTTAGTCAATAGTGGTTGACCATTTTCTCCGACACATGATTAACAATTACCTCTCGTCCCACTGGCTTTACAAATTGCAATACAGGATCATTTTCTATATCCTTTTGATAATCATATTCTTTCCAGTCTTTGGTGGCAAAAATGTTTTTTCTCCACCAGTAATCTTAATGTCAGGAGAAACCGTCAATGTATTGGAATGACCAACTTTTCTTAATTTTACCGCCATATCTTCAACCCCTTTCATATAACGGCTCTTTGTCAATCGGTAAGGATGAAGAGATTTTTGAGAACTAGATTAAGC
>CAMCCW010000014.1 GCA_945873395.1 uncultured Lactobacillus sp.
TACTCCGCAAACGCCTGCCGGGTACCAATGATGTTAGCGACTAGCAAAGATCCGCGAGCACAGCGAACGTTGAACCGGATGATGAAGTTCTTCAGTCGACGTTCACATGTAACAGCAGGTTATACCCTAGCCGGAGAACAGTTGAATCACTACCAATCAAACAGTTTTAGTGCCCCGATCTTTATGGCAGTAAGTCATAATCGTAACCACGGGTATGATAATCTGTTTTCCAGCCAAAAGTTTATTTTTAGTAAGCCTTTGCCTAAGAAGAACTACTATGACGCCACGTTAACCACGATCGCCGCAATGGAAGGAATGAATTAACAATGAAAAAGAAAATAATGACTGTCTTCGGTACCCGTCCCGAGGCAATTAAGATGGCCCCAGTTGTCAAACAACTGATCGCTGATGAACAGACAACTCCGATTACAGTCGTCACTGGACAACACCGCGAAATGCTTCAACAAGTCTTAGATATTTTCCAAATTAAGCCCGATTATGATCTAGCTATCATGGAGAAGAATCAGAGCCTGGAACAGATTACCAGTAAGGTTCTTTTAGGACTGGCTCCAATCCTAGAACGTGAGCGGCCGGATCTGGTCCTTGTTCATGGTGATACAACCACTACAATGGCAGCCAGCCTCAGTGCCTTCTATCACCACATTCCAATTGGTCATGTTGAAGCTGGTCTACGAACCTGGAATCTGGAATCACCATTTCCTGAAGAGGCCAACCGGCAAATAACCGACGACCTGACCAGCCTTTACTTTGCCCCAACTGACCTTAGTCGGCAGAATTTATTGCAAGAGCATCATCCAGCTGACCGCATCTTTGTGACCGGAAACACAGCCATTGATGTTCTGAAGTATACGGTCAATCATGAATATCACCATCAAGTTCTGGATCAGATTCCGGCCGATCACCGTATTATTCTGTTGACAATGCACCGGCGTGAGAATCAAGGGACACCGATGGCTAATGTCTTTCAAGCCATTCGGGAAGTTGTTCAGGCTGATCCCAAGCTGGATGTTATCTACCCCGTCCACCTAAGTCCGAAGGTTCAGAAAGTCGCTCATCAGATTTTTGAAGGGGTTCCCAACGTTCACCTCATTGACCCACTAGACGTAGTTGACTTCCATAACCTGGCGGCGCGTAGTTACTTTATCATGACTGACTCGGGAGGTGTTCAAGAAGAAGCACCGTCCTTAAACAAGCCGGTACTTGTTCTCCGTGATACGACCGAACGTCCAGAGGGGGTTAAGGCCGGGACTCTAAAACTGGTTGGTACCCAAAAAGATGAGGTCCAACAGGCAATGCTTGCCCTACTGAATGATGATCAGCAATATCAACAGATGGCAAAGGCTAAAAACCCATATGGGGATGGTCATGCTGCTGAGCGAATCGTTGAACATTGCAAGGAGTTCCTTACTCAAGATATTATGTAAACTAGGCATGACAACAAAAGCGGCAACCACGATTGGCTGCCGCTTTTGTTATTGCTACTTTTCAAAGTCCTTAATAGATTTCAACAGGCGCTGCATTGCGTCCTCAATTTGCTTACGTGGGTATGCAATGTTGATCCGAATGAAGCCCGCACCATTGCCATGGTAGTAAGTCCCGGGGTTAATGATCAGTCCGCTATCCTGTCGGATGAATTCTGCCAGTTTTTGACTGTCATCACTGATTTCACTCGTGTCGATCCAGAGCAGGTAGGTTGCTGTTCCAGGTACCAAGTGCATTTCAGGTAGGTTTTGTTTGATAAAGTCAGCAATATAGTTCTTGTTAGCCAGAACATATTGCTTCAGTTGGTGCAACCAGGCACCACCCTGCTGATAAGCGGCAATGGCCCCTGGGATGGCCAATAAGTTAGGTTCCGCAACTTCATACTTATTGATGGCCCGATTGAACCGTTCCCGCAAAATTGGGTTAGGTACAATTCCGGTAGCTGAATGAAGAGCTGCCAGGTTAAAGGTCTTACTGGTGGAAACTAAGGCAATCAAGTTGCTAGTAATCTCTGTCGGTAATGAGAAGGCTGGTGTGTAGTCTGGGCCTTCCAATACCAGGTCACCGTGAATTTCATCGCTGATTACGATTACCCCATGCCGCTTAGCAAGTGATAGGATATGGACCAGCTCATCCTTTGTCCAAACATAGCCAGTTGGGTTGTGGGGGTTACAAAGGATCATCAGCGTCGTCAGCGGGTCAGCCAACTTGTCTTCCAGGTCGTACCAATCAACGTGGTAGGTGTGTTGGTTGCGATCATACAGCTGTTGACTGGCGATGACATGGCGACCGCTATTGATGATAGAGTTGTAGAAGGTGTTGTAGACCGGCTCCATCAGGAGAACATTGTCACCTTCATGACTAAAGTGATGAACGCTAGCCGTGATGGCTGGGATAACCCCAGTTGCGAACCGCATCCAGTCCGTCTCTGCAGCCGCGTGGTGTTCCTTTGCATACCACTCTGCCACTGCCTGGAAGTACTCCGGTGTCGGATATTCGTAACCAAAGGCCCCCTGGTCGATCTTCTTCTTCATGGCCGTCATGATTTCCGGCGCGATCTTGAAGTCCATGTCGGCAGTCGTCATTGGGAGCTCGCCATCCTTGACTTCCCACTTTTCAGAATTAGTGTGTTTCCGATCCAGAATCGTATCAAAATCGTATTGCATTTTACCTGTCCTCCTAGTGCTGCTTAACGTGCTGTGCGGAATCATCATCCGTGATAATTGTTGTCTTACTTGGATCAATCTCGTGTGGATCCATGATGATCTCGTCAATGTGGTGGGCCTTGATCTTCCCACTGATTGGGTTCTTAACACTCATGATGTCGGAGTTGATGTCCGCATCGATGTTCTCACAGTATTCGAAAGCCAGGTCGGTGTGCAAGAGACGACAGTTCTTCAGTGTCAGGTTCTTAGTGTAGCAAAGCCCCTGGTCACTCTCAATCGTACAGTTGATCAGGGTGATGTGGTTGGTATTCCAAGCCAGGTATTCACCATTCAGGAATGAGTCGTAAACCACCACGTTGTCACAGTTCCAGAAGTTGTCCTTCGTGACCATGGTGGAATTATGGATTTCAACGTTCTTGGCCCCATCAAAGGCATAGTTACCGATGATGTTAAGGTGGTCAGCGTAGATATTCTCACTGTTCATCCCGAAGTAGTCCCCATTAACTTGAACATTATTCATCTTAATGTTTTTACAAGACCACATTGTTTCCTCAGCATCCCCAAAATGGACGTTGTTGAGGCGAATATCGTTGCATCGACGGAATTGTTTAGGGGCCTGAATGGCACTGTCATTGATTTCGATATCGTTGGTATACCAGATTCCGGAACGGGACATGGTCTCCCAGATGGAGTCGTTGACCTTAACATGCTGGTTATACCAGAGCGGGTACTTCCATTGGAAAATTACTTTATTTAGTTCCAGATCATGGGCATTCTTTAGTGGTGACTCCCCTTTACCAAAGGTAGTCCGGGTGATTTTGGCATCATGTTCCCCAAACAGTGGACGTTCACCGTCAAAGTATTGATCAGTAATCTCTTTCATTTAAATACGTCCTTCTTTCGTCAATTACCAATAACTATATTTTAGTAAGAACCACCACTAATGTAAAATAATTATTATTAATTGTTGTCTATCAGGATTTTGCATCATTCAGGGCGCGGATTACCAGCTCCTTGGCAGCTGCCGATACGGTTAAATGGTGTTGTTCAGCGTAATCACGTAATTGCTGGTAGGCGGCAAGGTCATCAGACCCCCGCCAAATAATCCCCGTTACCTGACCGTGTTCTTTCTTCATTATTGTTACTCCTTTCCCCACAGGATCTGTTCAATCTTTTTTAGGATCAGTGGGCGATCATGTAGCTGACTGTGCGTCGTATTGTGATATATCTTCTGGTGATACTCGATTGTCGGGTGGGACTTGATCAGCGCCCGGAGCATCTCGGACTGAATGTGCGGAACCGCCCCATCGGTCAGCTTGCTTCCCTCCTTGGACCCCATTAGGTTGTAAATCTCAACCGGATAGTTTAACTGCCATTCCTTCATTTGGGCCCGGAGTTGGTGGAAGTTCTTATCCTTGGAGTCGTGAATCAGCGGATAGTGATATGGCAAATGGTCACTCAGACTCTCCTCAACTGGTACCCCTAGCAAGACCAGCTTGTTGAGTCGCAAAGTACGTTGTAAGTACTTAGACCCCATATAGGCATGCATGAACTCTGTTCCCCCATAGGAGTGGGCGATAATGTTAGTCTGATTTATTCCATAGTGCTTGTTGAGGTAAATAAGCACCTGCCGTAACTGGCTGACCTGGGGATGGTAGCTGGCATCATAGTTCCAATCAAAGAGCACCTGAATCAATGCGTTCTTTTGGCCGTGCCAATCACCACTGACCCGGATGTGTTGGTGCGGCGAGACCCACACCGTCATTACCTTCTGGGCAACATTATGGTTTTGATAATACTTGATCAGGTGACTGTAAGTAACGGTATTACCACCCCACCCTGGGATCAACAGGGTTGGAACCTTTGAATAACGAACTGTTTGGGGACCAGCTGCGGGGTCAATCGTGGTTCCCGGGGTGCCTCGCAGCAGAAACGCCTGGGTGAGTAGGAGGAGGGCACAAATCCCTCCAAGACTATATCCTAACACCTTACCGACTTTCTTTAACCGTTGCAAGCAACCACCCCATCTCATCACTATTTTTAGCGTGTTATTTATTTAAGTAACTTCATTATATCGCTATCCTTATCGTACGCGCGGACATTTCGCCTTGGATTTCAAAGTTCAAACCTTCCACTTAATGAAAAGCTCAATAATAAAGGTCAATGGATTTTCATTTAGAGCGGTCAATGCTAAAATTGAAATAATTATTTTCTTGATGAGGAATATGGTATTCTATGCATATCAATAAGAAAGTACTCACAGTCATAGAGACAATTGTGATTGTCATGTTGACCGCACTGATTATCAAAAATTATTGGACTGAATTAGTCTTATTATTCAATCCTTCACACGCTAACCAAGCCAAACTACTTGCCCTGGTGCACAGTCACGGGATCATCGACGTCCTGCTATTAACGATCTTGATTGCCATTTTCTGTGGCGTTCCTGGTGCCCCTAATTCAGTTGTCTGTATTTTCACGGGGGTCTGTTATGGCCCCTTCTTCGGCTTCTTGATTAGCTGGTGTGGCGACATTCTAGGCAACTGCCTGGTTAGGATTGCAATTGCCAAGAGTAAGGTTTCGACTAAGACCCGTAAGAATCGGGTTTATCGCTATTTGGTTCGCCAACGCTACCCAATCCTAGGCTTGGCGACAGCCTTTGCGGTACCAATCATCCCTAATCTGGTTACTAACTACGCCTCACTTAGGCTGAAGATCCAAAAAAGCTATTACCTAACTGCCGTTGCATTGGGGACATTGCCAGTGACTTTTCTCTATGCATACAGCGGTCACGCAATTTCTACTTTGAAATTCAAACAATTAATCCCGCTAGTAATTAGCTTCATAGCACTCTGCTGCTTGTACCTGGTTATTAAAAGAGGTGTAAAGCAAGTGAAGAAGTACCGCCACCACCGAAAATAAACGAATTGGAGAATAGTATAAAATGGCAATTACCTTTCGCCGGGCCCGCAAAACGGACCTTACTAAAATTGTGATGATCTTTAATGAGTCGGTTGACTTACCAATCAATGATGAGGTTGAATTGATTACGCCAGCAAGTCGGCAAGATTGGTTAGCAAGTTTTAACGATAATTACCCTCTCTGGGTCGCTGAGGATGACGGTGACGTCGTAGCCTGGTGTGGTCTTGAACCCTTCTACCCGCATCCTGCCTACCGTTTCTCTGCCGAAATATCGATCTATGTCAGTCGGTCTGCCCAGCATCAAGGACTCGGTCGGCGTTTCCTAAACTTTGCTGATCAACAGGTTCAGACTAGCTTACCCATTAAAACCGTTGTCGCCTACATTTATCAGGGAAACCAGCCCAGTCAAAAGCTCTTCAGTTCAGCTGGTTTTACTTATTGGGGAACCCTACACCATATTGCCACCCTTAATAACCAACTGTATGATTTGTTAATCTATGGTCGGACATGCGATGAATGATTATCAAAGGCGCTGAATGCTTCAATTGGAGACATTCAGCGCCTTTTTGCAATTTTGTTAATTCAGAGGTATCTATTTAGCCAAATAATCGTGCCCAGAATCCCCGCTTCTTCGGCTTCTCAGTCGTGATTGCTGAAGAAGGCAACTTGGTGTTAGTAGAAATTTTGGTCGATGTCTCAGTATGAACCTGTTGAGGGGGTTCATAAGGATTTCGTTCACCGATCCATTTGAAGAAGTCTGGAGCCTTGATTTCCACAAACTTTCCCCGCTTACCATTGATTCCGTCAACGCAGAGCTCAATTGGTAAGGCATTCCGGTACTTCTCAATGCTATCGGCAGAAAAACCATTGAAGGTATTAAGCTTGGAAATATCGAAGAGCAAGCTCTTATCCGCCTTTCGGTACTTAAAGTCCTCAGCCTGGGTAATGTAGAGCTTGGCCCAGCTGTTACGTGAGCTTTCCTGGAAGTCATCACAGATTTGGTCGGCAAAGTACGGCGGAATCTCCATCCCGGCCATCTGGTAGTAGTCACGGAAGATCTTCCGGGTGTTGGACAGGAAGTCAAGACGGCCATTCTTGGTGTTAAAGTCTCGCCATGGGGTCTCGTCATCTTCTAGGAGATTGGCCATCCGCATTACGAAGTCCTTGAAGAGTGTATTATTAAGGGTTTGCCGCACATTATAGATGTACTTGTTAGCTTCACCCTTGAGCTGGTCATTGATAACTTTATCAATCTGCAGGTAGTAGGTCCGCCGCGCAGTTTCCCTGAGCATGGTAAAGCCAGAATCGTAGTTGGTAGTCCCAATCAGTGGTGCAATGGCGTGCGGATTGTTAACCAGTTCGTTCATGGTATCAACAACTAGGTGCCGACTGTACTGATCCTGCTGGAAGAAGTAAGGTTCAATTTCATCTAGCAGAACAGGGTATGAACTTCCCTGCTTCATGTAATGTTCAATTGCCTCGACTGTCTTAGCTTTCTTCTGCACGGTTTCCGTCGGGTAAATGGTACCGAAGTCAATCAATGAACGATCGGTATTCCAAGTCAGTTGGTTAATGATTCGGAGCAAGGTTGACTTACCGGAACCAGCCGTTGCCCCTAACACTAAGAAGTTTGGCACGTCGTTACCATCTTCAGGGTTAAGGCTGGCCTTTTGTCGGATTTCCCACAGGAATGGGGCCGTAAAACTGTAAAGAATAGCCTCGTAGAACCGCTTACCGTAGTCATCAGTGTAATCAACAACGAACTTCTGGTAACCCTTCATCACGGCGTCAATACTCCGCAGGCCGTCACGAATCTGACTGGTGGTTGCCAGCTTACCAAACGGAATAGGGTGAGTACCGGCATCGTTGGGAACATAAAGCCCACTGTTGTTGTGGACCAGGTTCCGCTCCATCGGCCGATCATACAGGAAGGTCGTGTACTTCTTTTCAGCTTGCCGTTGTTGCGGTGTCATCCCACTAATCAGTGCCTCTTGGACCTGTTGGTAAATCTTTTCCCGACTCTTAATCTTAGGCTTAGCTGCCCGTGGGGATACCGAGGTCTTCTGCAGATTATAAACGGTATCATGTTGCTTAACGTCACGTGCAATCTCATCCTTAGTCTGTGACCGTGCCGTCGTAACTTCCCGCATGGCGTTGGTGGTGGTTGAAGGGATGATCTTGGCATCCATCTGCTTTTGAACGTCATGACTGATGATATCGGTCATATCAGCGGCTGCGATCTGATCAGTGGTATCGTTATCGAGAATAACCACTTGATTTTCGGTTGAGGACTTTTGATCCTTAGCCCCTTCGTCTAACTGGGCTTGGGCTGCTTTCAGCAAGTTATCAGTGAAGTATGGACGGAGAATTGGTCGAATGTCCTTCTTGAAGTGTTCACTGAGGTTTTGGAAGAGGCGAATGTCATTGTCAAAGACCAGGACTTCTTCAAACTGGTTCCGGTCCTTGTTGAATGAGTCGGCCGTCAGATCAATACTTCCCAGAATAACCCGCGTATCATGAGTCTCGTGATTACTCAGCAGGTAGAAATGGGAATGCAAGGCTTGAACCGGCGACATCTCAACGGTAAAGAGCCCACTCAATACGTTAGCCTGGTTACTACTGGTCAAGCCCTCAAAGAGCTTAGCTGGGCGTTTGTTAGCAACTGTAAGTAAGGCATTGGCTAAGGCTTCCTTGGTGATCACGTCATCCGCGGTCTTGACATCAGCTGCCTTCGGTGTTTGTAAGGCGATTTCTACTTTAATGAATTTACTGAGGTAGCGGTTGAAAAAGTCAGCAGTAACATCCCCCGTAACCGCTGTGAGGCGATTAAAACGATGGGCATCAAAGAGCTGACTAATCTTCATCGGTGGGGTTTCCTGACCGTTGAATACAATGTGAATCTTTTTTAAATTTGGATCATTAACCATAAACGTTATCCTTTACAATCTAGTATATTTATAGCCTATTTTCGTTGATTTAAGCGGATTTTGCAAGTTTCTTCTTAATTGTTTATCGGTTCGGCGATGTCAATAGATCAAATTAAAAAGAGTGGCAGGAAAATTAGTCTCCTGTCACTCTTTTTAATTATCGTTGTTTAACTGCACCATTAGCATAGTTAATGTCGATGTTGCGTTGGACATTCGGCACGAAGACATTGAAATTAACACTACCATCCTTTGATTGCGCCTGAATATGGGCACCGGCGGGAACGATGCTATTCCCACTATAGATATCAGTTACCCGATAACGGACCTGTTTTCCCTGGTCGAGGGCTTTGCGAACAATTCCCTCATAATAGTTTTGTCCAGTTGAGGTACTGCTCCGGGCCTCATTTGCCCAAGCTGTCTGGGTCGCGATGTTTTTAGGATTGGATTCGGAGGCATCAAAACCGCGAATTCCACCAACTAAGGCGTAACCCAACAGGTGTCCCCGGTCATAGGCGTGGTTATAGCCCCCGGTTAGATTGTGGGCCTGTAAGAAGCCTGCTGGTTTCCAGTTCGTTGCCCCATTCCCAGTTGCGGCCCGATTCTGGTACTGGCGCGTCGTCTTGTTCAGCCAGGCATCTCCCCGCCAGGCCCGGCCCTGGCTATCCAATTGGTTGACGGCATAAGGAGCACTGCTGATATTGGTATTTAGACCGGCCTGGTTGTTATTGATGATAAAGGCACCGTGGCCATTCCAAGCGATGTTATTCCCCAATTGTTGGCGAACCGCCGGAGTCAGGACCACTTCGGCCTGCTGCTTGGTCGGCGGCAATTGCTGTTGGTTGCCATAATTACCTGAGCGGGCGGAATTACTCTTTCCCCAGGCCATGAAGCGCTGAATACCTTGGGTAAGAGATGCATCGCCCTCAGTCGGCTTTTGAATAACGCCACCGACAACAAGCAAGGCGATAATTCCGAAGACAATATGCCATATCTTTTTCTTTATGCGGTACATAGGATTTTCCTTCTTTGAATGCTTTTCCCCTATTGTACAATATTTAGACGAACGTATGGTCAAAAAATAAAAGGTAGGCGAACTTGCCTACCTTAAATAATTACTTTTGAAGTTTTGGTGCGGTGTGGAATTTGTAGATCAGGGTCATGATGATCAAGAAGATTACACCGACGGAAACTGAGACCCGTGTATCAGGATTGAAGAACATGAAGATCAGGATAACCGTCAGGGCAATTAAGCTGAAGTAGTTGTAAGCTGGGTACAGTGGCATCTTGAATGGGTGGTTAACCAGTTGCTCAGGGTTATTCTTCCGGAAGTTCAACTCGGACAGTAGGATGATAAACCATGGTACCATCCCGGGCAGAACACTAGAACTATAAACAACCACGAAGACGTTCCGAGCACTTGCACTAAATGCGGATAACAACATGTTGATTGCAAAACCAAGGAAGATCCAGAAGGCAATCGTCAGAATGGCGACATTTGGAACAACCCGCTTGGAAAGTTTGCTGAAGACCTTTGGCACTTCACCGTCGATGGAAAGCTTGAAGAGCATCCGGCTAGCACTGTAGATCCCGGAGTTGGCACCGGAAAGGGCCGCCGTCAGGACAACGAAGTTAATGATCCCGGCAGCCCCCGTGATGCCGACCTTAGTAAAGGTTTCAACGAATGGTGAACCAACCGCCTTCAACTCGTTCCATGGGTAGATCGAAACGATCACGAAGATGGCCCCGATGTAGAAGATCAGGATCCGCCAGATAACGGACCGGACTGACTTAACAATCGCCTTGCGTGGTGAAGCAGCTTCACCAGCAGTAATCCCTAACAATTCAATTCCCTGGTAAGAACCAGCAATCACGGACAGTGAGAACATGAAACCCATGAAACCACCAGTGAAGAAGCCACCGTGCGTCCAGAGATTAGAGATCCCAACTGGGTGCCAGTTGTTACCTAGCCCAAAGACAATAACCAACAGCCCTAGGATGATCATAGCGATGATCGTAACTACCTTAATCATCGCAAACCAGAATTCCAGCCGACCGTATGCCTTAGCAGAGGCCAAGTTAGCTAGGGTCAGAATCGTGATCATGATTAGGCCAGAGATCCAGTCTGGAAGGTTCGGCCACCAGTAATTCAGGTACTGGCTCATCGCAATGATATCAGAGATCCCCACGATGATGAACTGAAAAACGTTACTCCACTTGGTCAGGTAACCAGCCAGGGGATGAATGTACTTAGAACCATAATCCGCAAACGAACCAGTCCCGGGACTGATATAGATAAGTTCCCCGAGGGCCCGCATCACTCCGTACAGCACCAGTCCAACAAAGGCGTAGGCCAACAGCACTGATGGCCCCGTCCATTTGATAGTTGAGGTGGCACCCATGAAGAGACCGCTCCCAATAGTTCCCCCGATGGCAATCATTTCCATCTGTCCAGGCGTCATCGTCCGATTTAACTTAACTTTCTTTTGATTATCCATCTTATAACCCCATTTCCTAATACGAAAAAAAGCTACCCATTGCGACTATCAACCAGTAAAACTAAGAATTAGTTGTGTGGTTGAGGCGCTCTGGATAGCTTTTAATTAGCATATCTTATTCGAATATATTAAAGGTGCTCAACCACGGTCATTGTTGTTGTGGTTGAGGTGGAGGTTAGATGAATAATCGATTTAAACTGTGATTGCATAATTGCATTCCTCCAATTCCCTTTTCTTTCGTTGTTATTAGAATACTATTAGAAAATTAAAATTGCAAGGAAAAGTTTAAATTTCTCTTTGGTTTTGGTCGGGCCTCTTGATCAATGGCGCTTGCGGAGATGAAGTTTCGCTAGGAAGGCTCCCACTAGCATCGTTAGCACGCCTAATATGCTTACCTTGCTACCTTCATGGTTCCCTGTCTGTGGCAGAGGGGATGCTTTAGGAGTTTGTGGGCTCGTCGCTAACTCTTTCAACGGTTGCTGTAATTGATCAAGTTCATTATGAAATGCCAACGGGTCAAGGGACGGAGAACTCTCAACCGTACCTATTTGACTACCGGCCTTAGTATTTGTAACTGGCGAAGATGAAATATCTCCTTGCCAATTAGGACTGTCAGTATTTATTGTCGAGGCTCCTGATTGAGTTACATTGTTGATTTGGCCTGAACCACTACTAGTATTTGTAATTGTAGTTTGATTGTTCGGAATTCTCGTATCTTTTTCAATAATGCTTGTTTGACTGCCTTCATCTCTACTAGTAGATGGTGCAATACTATTTTCGGTTTGAGTACCTGTATCTTGGCTGGTTGATGTTTCTGTCTGTGTAGCCTTATCTGTTTGATTGCTTTCTATTTGTGTGCCCTCATCTTTACTAATAGGCGATTCTGTTTGGGCGCCGGTACTCTGTTGTTTATTTTCTGTTTGTGTATTTTCATCCTTAGCAGCGGGGGCTTCAGTCTGAGTATCGCTGCCTTGCTGCTTACTCTCTGTTGAGACACTTTCGTCCTTACCAGTGGTCGTTTCAGTTTGAACGCTATCATCCTGCTGCTTATTTTCGGTTTGACTTGCATCATCTTTAACAGTCGGTGATTCGGTCTGCGTCCCTTGATCAACGTCATCATCAATTGAGTCGTCTCCAACGCCAGTATCGGTAGTTGAAGAGTCACTGGTTTGACTATCTTTATCTGCTACTGATGTTTGGTCCGTCTGAGTTTCGACATTCTTACCAGTGGACACTTCAGTCTGAGCGCTATCATCCTGCTGTTTGTTTTCTGTTTGAATCTCATCATCTTTAACAGTCGGTGATTCGGTCTGTGTCCCCTGATCGACGTCATCATTAATTGAGTCATCACCGACCCCAGTATCAGTGGTTGAAGAGTCACTGGTCTGACTATCTTTATCCGCTAATGATGGCTGACTTGTTTGGGTCTCAGTATCCTTACCGGTGGTCGTTTCAGTCTGCGTGCTACCATCCTGCTGTTTATTTTCGGTTTGAATCTCATCATCTTTAACAGTCGGTGATTCGGTCTGCGTCCCTTGATCCACGTCATCAATCGAATCGTCCCCAACGCCGGTATCAGTAGTTTCATTTGTAGTCGTTTGACTACCTTCATCCACCATCGTTACTTGATCCGTTTGGGTACCGTCATCCTTGGTGGTTGTTGATTCAGTTTGCGTGCCTTTATCACTCACTGCTGGCTGCTCCGTTTGGGTACCATCATCCTTGATAGTTACTGGTTCAGTTTGTGTTTCACTATCGTCTGTTGCTGTTTGCTCTGTTTGAGTACCTGTACTTGTAGACTGCTCCGTCTGGGTACCACTATCGTTCATTGTCGGATTATCGGTTTGACTGCCCTTATCACCTGATGGAGTTGGATCCGTTACTGTTGAGTCATCTGTAGTTCCGGTACTAGTACCTTTGTCATCAGCTACTTTATGGTAGTCCACTTCAACCGTAATGGAGCCCTGCGTTAATTGATCAACCGTCAATTGCTGGGCAGCAACTTTGTCTAGGGATGCCTGGTAACCATCAACCTTTGGTAATTGAAACTCATCAAACGGACTGATTTGCCACTCACCATAATGTGTTTTATCGTTCTCTACTGAAACATTCCGTGTGGCAAGGGCGTGTTGGGTAATTACCTGGTCCCCAGTTGGTAGGTGCAATGTAATCTTTCGACAGAGTTGCTTGTTTTCAACTCTATTTTCTGGGTGACTAGGAGTCTGGACTTTTTGAACCAAGAATTTATAACTGATTCCAGCATCAGGAACCGTATGTAGGACCTCAGGCAACTGTTCCTTATCCACATATTCCCATCCTTCAGGTGGCGACGGTAGTGTAAATGTAAGAACGGGCTTATCGTTTTTAATTACATTGATGTTATCCGATATCGGCTGGCCGTCGATTGCATAGAATTCAATCCGGATATTATAAGCTTCTTTTGGTGCACGCTGATTTTTCCTGTATGTAATGTCTTCCACTTCATCCGCTGAGTCCGGCGTAGTTGCTTTAGGCGGAACGACAGCCCAATTAGGGGTATAGCCCTCCAAATATGGTAAAACGTAGGATTGCCAACCGGGATGAATAGTCTTCACAAGTTTTCCATCCTGGTCGAGTTGAAAACTAGCGACCTGTCGGATGATGTGTTTCTCCTTAGTCAAGGGGTTAACGTAATTGATAGTCCGCACGATATCCTTGGTAATGAGCTGGTCATCACTATGAGCCTGGTTGGTTAATGCTGCCGAAACAGATACCGGCTGATTAACGTCGGCACTAGCCGTGATGTTTCCAGCTGACAGCGACAGCAAAACTGATGTCGATAAAAGTCCAATTAGTGACGAGTGGTAAACGCGGTGTGATAACTTCTTATTCATTTTAATTTCTCCTTTATTGTTGCCTTCACTAGATAGATACGGCGATAAGAAGAAATTGCATGAATTTTAAATATAAAACGGCCCTCAGCAGATTCTGCTAAGAGCCGAATTATTTTATAGTGAATGAATGACTTTTTCGATATCGTCAACGATCTGTTTAGGCGTCAGGTGATACCATTCGTCCATAACCTCAAGCGGCACGTTATCCGCAAACTCCCGTGGTGCCCCAAAGTTGAGCACTTTCATGTTAGTTGGACCGTAGTAACGGGCAATCGTCTCACCAAAGCCCCCGCTCAGGTTCCCATCTTCCAGGGTAACGACGACATCATGGTTTTCTGCTAAGTGGTGAAGATCATGCTGGTCGATCCCGGTTACTGACTTTGGATTGATCAAGGTAGCGTCGATGTTAAGCTTGTTCTTCAGTTGCTCACAAACCTCTTCGCCAAGTTGCCAAAAGTCACCAACGGCCATGATAGCAACCTCACTTCCTTGGTGGACAACGTCGTAGTTGATGGTACTGTAGTCATCCTGACTTGGTTGGCCATGAAGGAGCGTCTTTTCAGGCTGCCGAATAACTACCGGTTGGTCGGTTTGCTTGATGGCCCACCGTAACATGGAGATCATTTCTTCAACATTGGTTGGGGCTAAGTATTCAATGTTTGGCAAGTCACTGATCATGGAAATATCAAATGACCCTTGGTGAGTTGCCGAGGTATTGGCAATGGTCCCGCCTCGAACAATCATTACAACTGGGGAATCGTTAAGGGCCATGTCATGAATCAACTGGTCATAGGCCCGCTGAAGGAAGGTACTGTTCTGGAAGACCACCGGCCGGGCTCCCGCAGAAGCCATTGCAACTGCTGTCGTGATCGAGTCCTGCTCGGCAATCCCGACATCATAGTAACGGTCAGGGTGTTTCTTCTGGAATTCCTTCAGGCCAAATACCCCTGGGATAGCAGCGTTAATAGCGACTACTGGGGCACCGGCATTAACCTGACGATCTAATTCAGCCATCACGGCCTTATTGTAACCATTAACTACCGGGTGCTTGTCTTTACCAGTCTTGAGATCAAATGGATCCCGCCAGTGGTATTCCATCTTGTGTTCTTCGGCTGGAGCAAAGCCCTTCCCCTTCTCGGTGTTAACGTGTAAGACAATTGGGTGATCAATATCCTTAACGTCACGGAAAGCCTCAATCATTGTCTGCAGGTCATTTCCATCCGCAACATACCGGTAGTCCAGTCCCATGAACTTGAAGATGTTATTTGGTGATTTACCATTACTATCGCGCAACTCTTTAAGGCCCTTGTAGAGACCACCCTGGTCCTTATCAATGGCCATCTGATTGTCGTTGACCACGATGATCAGGTTAGAGTGCAGCTTGGCAGCGTTGTTTAAGCCCTCAAAGGCCAGGCCACCACTCAGGGAGCCATCACCGATGACAGCAACAATATTGTTATGCTTTTCTGGCCGCAACAGGTCCCGTGCTTGGGCCATCCCCACTGCCAATGAAATTGAGGTTGACGTGTGCCCAATCTCAAAGAAATCATGGACACTCTCTTCCGGGGAAGTGTAGCCCGTGATGTCTTCATAGTGATCGGGATCCAAGAAGCCAATCTTCCGTCCCGTCAACATCTTATGAGCGTAAGACTGGTGAGAGACATCCCAGATCACCTTATCATGTGGTGAATTGAAGACATAGTGGTAGGCAATTGTCAGTTCCATGACCCCAAGATTTGGGCCAACGTGGCCACCGATTGCGGCGTCGCGTTCCAGCACCAGTTGACGCATTTCTGTTGCCAATTCTTTCAACTCATTCAAGGACATCCGCTTGATGTCGCTAGGCTCATTTACATCATTTAAGAGGTAATCAGGATGCAGATTCATCTAATACCCACTCCTTCTAAGCTAAAATTTCGTCTATTGTTTCGTTATTATTAAAAAGTATTGCTAATTTATATTTTAACACTACTTAGCAAAATTAAGAAAATCATTTAGTAATCAAATTGACGATCGGTGGTTTCCTAGGATAACATTAAAGGGATTATGCATGAAGGACCGACTAAATAATGATAGAAACTAGTAATGCGGCGATTGATAAGCTTTCGCCGTTCAAACAACTAACGACTGAACAAGAAAGTCTTGTTGAGGACATTCTCGATTTCACGGCTCACCATCTCAAAGGCGATTATCCGGCAACCTACACCATTGTCGGGGATGCCGGCACCGGGAAGAGCGTTGTCCTCTCCCAGCTCTTTGACCGCCTGCAGAAGGCCGCTCGTAAGGATTCCTCCTCTCCCTTTTACCAAACGACCAACTATTTTCTAGTTAACCACCCGGAAATTCTGAAGGTCTACCGTGAGATTGCGGGCCACCTTCCGGAACTGTACAAGAAGGATTTTGCCCGGCCCACCTCGCTGATTAACCAGCTTGATAAGAAGCAGGAGACGATCGACGTGGCCATCATCGATGAGGCCCACCTCCTCCTGTCCAAGCCGGATCATTACAACAATTTCTATCACGATAACCAACTGGTTGAGATCATCAAGCGGGCTAAAGTGGTGGTGATTGTCTTTGACCAATATCAGGTGCTGCGGATGAAGAGCCTCTGGACCTCAGAACGGTTACACCACATCACGGACCAGTACCCGCACAAGGAATATCACCTTACAAAGATGTTTCGGATGAATGCCACCCCGCAATTAGTCAACTGGTTCAACACCTTTACCAATGATTACCGGCTGGCCCCACTGCCACAAAATGCCCGTGACCACTACGATTTCCGAATCTATGATGATGCCGAGGAGATGCGGCAGGCAATCGTTCGCCGTAATCACGAGGTTGGCCTTTCACGAATTCTTTCGACTTCCGGCTACCCGTCTACTCTCGATGGCGGTAAGCATTACATTAAGGAGGGACGGTTCAAGATGCCGTGGGACCAGTACAACTACACGGTGACCCCGTGGGCAGAACTCCCCCAGACGATTGACGAGGTCGGTTCAATTTATACCTGCCAGGGCTTTGACCTCAACTACACCGGGATTATTCTTGGACCGCCGATCAGCCAGGTTCCCGATACCCAGCGGCTTCAGATCAACCTAGATCGCTATACCGATACCGAGGCCTTCAAGAAACGGGCCGATCTTACCGACCCACAGGAGATTACCCGCCTGGAGAAACGGATGATTATGAACTCGCTCAATGTCCTATTTAAGCGCGGCGTCTATGGCACTTACATCTACGCTCATGATCCCCTGCTACGTCAAACCCTCTGCCAGCTATTTTCTGCTGCCGGTCTTCATTTACCAAAGAAAGGTGATTGACTAATGAAAAAACACCTAAATAAAACCGCTCTGATTACCGTAGCCTTCCTAGTGGCCCTAGTGGTTATCTACTTTATCTACCGTGACTATCGTCCAGAGATCAATCTATTGTTGCACCTCAATTCACATAACCAAGTGATCCTTCTACATTTGATCCGTAGTCATGGCTTGTCGACGATGCTACTGTTGCTGCTCCTAATTGCGATCTTCAATGCGATCCCTGGGATGTCAAATTCTGTTATCTGTATCTTTGCCGGCCTGTGTTATGGTCCCTGGATTGGTTTTTTGATCAATTGGCTTGGCAATATTCTCGGTAACTGTGCTGTAATGAGCCTAATTCGGGAGGTGGATATCTCCAAGCGGACCAAGAAGTCCAAAATACTGACTTATCTGCTTCACCAGAAGCACCCCCTTATCGGCCTGACCATCGGCTACATGATCCCAATCATTCCGAGTGCCCTGGTTAACTATGCAGGGGCCCGGTTAAACTTAAGTCGACCCCGTTTTTTGACGATGGTCGCGGTCGGCATGGCCCCGACATCGTTTATCTACGCCTTTGGTGGGGACGCCATCTTTCGGGGCGATGGTAAGCGGATCATCATCGCAGTGATCGCCATCGTCGTTATCCTGCTCGGCTACCTAGTCGTTCGTAAACTAATTACTAACTCACGTCCTGAACATGAGGCTGCTTGAAACATATAAGCAAAATAACGCTCATGATATGCGATTCTTATCGCACGTCATGAGCGCTATTTATTTATGGAGATGCTTAATTTACAAATTAATTTCCAGCATAATTGGCGTATGATCGCGCCGAGCCCCACTATCAATCATCGTTGAGGTCTGCAGTTTGTCAGCCAAACGATCACTGACTAGCCAATAATCAATCCGCCATCCTGAGTTGTTCTGCTTACTGGTGATGACCCGTTGTGCCCACCATGAGTATGCACCCGCCTGGTCAGGGTGCAGGTAACGGAAACTATCCGTGAACCCTGCCGCCAGAAGCTTGGTGAAGTGTTCACGTTCCTCATCGGTGTAGCCAGCAGAATGATGGTTGTTCTGGGGATGAGCCAGGTCGATCGGTTCATGGGCAACATTGAAGTCCCCGCTGGCGATCACCGGTTTGTTTTGATCCAGCTGGTGGAGGTATTCGCGGTAGCAGTCGTCCCAAATCTGCCGCTCATCTAGCCGTTTAAGTCCGTTTCCAGAATTAGGGGTATAGACCTCGGTTAGGTAAAAGTCTGGGAACTCCAGGGTGATGATTCGTCCCTCGTCGTCCATCGGCTCAGGCGCCCCAATCTGCGGCTGGGTAACCACTGGCTGGTATTCTTTCTTGTAGAGGTACATGGTTCCAGCATAACCCTTCCGTGCCGGCTCCACGGAACTCCGCCAGGCAACGGCATAGTCCGGGAAAAGCTCAGCCAAAACCTGTAGGTGCTTCTTTGTCGGACCATTCTTGGAAAGCTTGGTCTCTTGAATCGCAATGGCATCCGGATCTTCAGCGGCGATCTTATGCAGGACGTCCCGGGTTTCACCAGCTCGCTTGGAAGTTCCGGTCAAGGCCGCGTTAATTGAATCAATATTCCATGAGATAAATTTCAATGTTAGTTCTCCTTTTCAATATCGCTCTTCTTAATGAAAACACCATCCGACGTAGTCATCCCTGTCCGGTGGGCAATCTCCTGGTAGGCAGCGTTCAGGGCCTCTTTGTGGTCAACGCCGACTAATCGGCAGAAGATCAGCAGGGCAATCTGGAGGTCGCCGATACTGTCGACTAACTTAGCATGGTTCTTTTTGTTGTAGGCTGCTGACAGCTCGCCGAGTTCTTCGGCCATCTTCATAAATTCAACCCGCGGGTCGGCCTCATCAATCTTGCGTTCGTGCGCCCATTCCATAATCTTTGGAATTAGTTCTTCATAGTTCAACCTTCTCACCTCATCTCACCGCTATTATACGTGATTTTCTTCAAAAGATAAAAGCGGCTTTTTGTTTGCCAAGTTGGGAACGCCTATTCTAAAATTGAAATAAGTTTGCAAAGAAAGGTGTCTTAGATAATGAGTAAGCAGCAAGTATCCCTGCCGACCAAAATCGAGGTCCGGGGTGGCCGCGTTCATAACCTGAAGAATATTGATGTCGATATTCCCCTTCACAAGTTCGTCGCTATCTCCGGCTTATCCGGTTCGGGGAAGAGCTCACTGGCCATGGGAATCCTCTATGAAGAGGGTTCACGTCGCTACCTGGAGGCCCTCTCCACCTATACCCGGCGCCGGATTAAACTCGGTGCCCAGGCGGAGGTCACCAGTGTTAAGCATATTCCGTCAGCCCTGGCCCTCAGACAGCGGCCAAGCATTCCCTCCGAGCGAGCCACCGTTGGGACGATGAGTGAGATTTTCAACGTGATCCGGCTGATCTTCTCCCGGCTGGGTTCGCCCCGCTGTCCCAACGGTCACCAGGTCAAACCGAGTTTGGCGATTGCCGAGTCAATGAGCAAGTCTGGCGACGAGATGGGGATGATCACCTGCCCAACCTGTGGTGCCAAGTTCCCCGCCTTCAGTGCTGAGGACTTTGCTTTCAATTCCGCCGGTGCCTGTGAAAAGTGTCAGGGAACTGGAGTTGTTCGCGAGATTGATGAAAGCAAGTTGATTGGGGATGAAAATCTCAGCCTGGCAGACGGTGCTGTTGCATCCTGGCACCTTCCCGGTCGAAACTTCATGCCCAGCGTGGCGGAACAGGCCGGGGTCCGGATTCACGTTCCATATCGCGACCTGACTGATAAGGAAAAGGAGTTTGTCCTTAACGGCCCTAAGAAGAAGTTCAAGATGGACTTCCGCTCCGGGACGGGTCGGGTCTTTCATGACTTCAACGCCCTGTATGAGAATGCTCACGAAGCGGTCTATGAGTCAGCCCGAACCAGTAAGAGTGAACGGGCCCAAAAGCGGATCAGTGAGTTCTTCCATTACTCTACCTGCCCGGTTTGTCATGGTACCCGGCTTAAGCCAGTCCTCCTTAACCAACTGGCTGGTAAGTTAAACATCGCTCAAGTTAGTGAGTTGACCCTTGGGGACCTTCCCGCCTGGAAGAAAGTTGTTCTCAGCGAGCTGCCAACCAATATGGGAAAGATGGCCCATTCCCTCTTCAAGGAATTTGATGATAATCTTCGGCCTCTCCTTGAGCTCGGCCTCGACTACCTTACCCTGTCACGGAACGGGAATACCCTCTCAACCGGGGAGTTGCAACGGATCCAGTTGGCCCGCACCCTGCGGACCCAAACAACCGGTGTCCTCTATATCCTAGATGAACCATCGATTGGTCTCCACCCTGACAACGTTTCCGGATTATTAAACGTCTTCCGGGAGTTAGTCGCCCAGGGTAATTCGCTGGTGGTGGTTGACCATAATGTTGATATTATCCGGGCAGCGGACTGGATCATCGAGATCGGTCCTGGTTCTGGTGCTAATGGTGGTCGGATTCTTGATCAAGGTACCCCAGCTGAGATTGCCCAAGATCCCGACTCCAAGATTGGCCCCTACCTTAACGGAACAGCTCGACTATTGGCCCGCCCGGTTGCCGACCAACCAGCTGAAAAGCAGATCAGCTTTGAGGTCGCCGACTACTATAACCTCAAAGACGTCAGTGGGCGGCTGCCAATCAATCGTTTGAGTGCAGTAACTGGTTTCTCCGGTGCCGGGAAGACTAGTCTGATTCTCGATAGTCTGGTCCCTGCTATCAAGGATCAAGCAAAGAAAATTGGTCTGCCTAAGCAGGTTAAACAGCTGAACGCCCCACTTAAAGAGGTTGTCAGCGTCGATGCAGCCCCAATCGGTAAGACAATGCGGTCAACAGTAGCGACCTACACCAGCATCATGGATAATCTTCGAAAGCTCTTCGCAGCCCAGCCCCTTGCTAAAGAGAAGCACTACACCCCAAGCTACTTCTCTTACAATAACAAGCAGGGAGCCTGCCCTAACTGTGGTGGGAGTGGTATTGTGACTTTGGATATTCAGTTTCTGCCCGATATGCAGCAAACCTGTCCCGTCTGCCACGGTGAACGCTACAATAAGGCAATTCAGGCAGTCAAATGGCATGGCTATTCAATTGTCGACCTTCTGAACTTGGACGTCCGCGCAGCCCTGCCCGTCTTCAAGGACGTGCCGAAGATTGAACGAGAATTGAAGCTATTAGAAGAAGTGGGATTAGGCTACCTCCACCTTGGCGAGAGTACCCCGAGTCTCTCTGGTGGTGAGGCTCAACGCCTAAAGCTGGTCAAGCACCTGGACCGCAACCAGGCCACCACCCTCTTTGTCTTTGATGAACCAACGATTGGTCTGCATCCCCTGGATGTCAAAACTCTGCTAGGTGTCATGCAACGCTTACTGAACCGTGGAGCAACGATCATCACGATCACTCACGACCTCAACTTGATCGCCAACGCGGACTATATTCTCGACATGGGTCCCCGTGGTGGAAAGAATGGTGGTCAGATTGTCGCTACTGGCCGACCACGCGATTTAATCAAGAACCCAACCAGTCTCACTACAAAATACCTTGCTGAATATTGGCACCGTTTTGCTGAATAAATGAAATAGACCGTCAGCCCAATTGACGGTCTATTTTTTAGATATACATCCCAATCCAGGCAGCTAACAGTCCACCGGCATAGGATGTCAAAAAATATATAGCTAAACTCCACCACCGGTGTTCGTCGATCATGGCAATCATCTCTGTATTAAAGGTTGAGAAGGTGGTATAGCCACCAAGCAACCCAACACCCCAGAAAAGCATCGCTGAACCATTGGCAGCAAGATGACCAGTTAGCAGACCCAACACTAGAGTCCCGGTCAAATTGATCAATAGAGTTGCCAGTGGCCAGTCGACTTGTTGCTTCTTCCATAGAGTGGTAAGCCAATACCGCAACAAGGCACCAAGGGCGGAACCGCAACCAACACTAAGCATGCTGCTCCACCACCCTTCCTAGATATCGGGCCAGGAACATTCCTAAGCCCGCCATCACCAGACCGCCAACCATACTCAGCAGTAAGTAAGTACCAGCACTGAGCAAGCTGTGCTGACCGAGCTTGATGGTAGTTGTCGTAAACGAAGAGAAGGTGGTGAAGGCTCCAATCAGGCCGGTCCCAAGCCCAGCATTTAACCACCCAGCTAATAGATTGCGTTCGATGACATAGTAAGTTAGAAATGCCAGTAAGAAGCAGCCTAGCAGGTTGGCAATGAGAACCCCACGGGCATCAAAGGCGGTACTGAGGAGGTAGCGGAAGCAGCCGCCAGCAAAGCCGAATGCAGCCACGCTGACAACATTCTTCAGTTTCATTTCTCAAAACTCCCTTAATTAAAAATGCCTTTTCATGTTACTACGCTTACCTAGCTTTGCCAATTAGGCCTCTTAGCCTGTATAATAAGGGGCAAATCAAGAAATAAGGAAGTAATACCATGAAGATGCGTCGGATTGACCACATTGTACTAACCGTTTCGAGCCTGGAGGAGAGCAGCCGCTTCTACCACGAAGTTTTTGATATGCCGATCATTGACCAACAGACGGATGACGATATCATTACCCTGCGTTGTGGACACCAGCTGATTCGCCTGCAGAAGGCGGACCGTCCAACTGATCTGAAAGCCGCCCAGCCAACCATTGGCAGTGCGGACCTGTGTGTAGTGGCCGGGGACAAGGTTGAGGATATCCTTCACCACTTGCGAAGCTACTACGTCGATGTGGTTGCGGGACCGGTTGAAAAGCATGGTTCCGAGGGTGAAATGACCTCTATCTACGTTCATGACCCTGACAATAACCTGGTTGAGATTGCGGTTTATAAGAATAAATAAATTCCAATACGGCATTTTAAAAAGAGCCTACAGCGAGATTAGCCTTGCTGCGGGCTCTTTGTCTTATTTATTCTTGTTCCGCCAATTCTTCCAATGGTGGCTGAGTTCGCTTATTACTAGAGCTAGGATCACTACTAAAGCAATCGAGTAGCCGATTACCCCCAAGCGGAAGATA
>CAMCCW010000015.1 GCA_945873395.1 uncultured Lactobacillus sp.
GGTCAGTATTATTTATTTGAGTCCAGTGGCTAACTTATTCTTGAAATTTAGGAATTTAAGTAAAATCTGCTAAAATGGAAAATGATTTTACAACAAATATTAATGAGGTTTCATTTATGATACTTTTACAAACCAATGACGTTATGCGCCGTTTCGGGGCCGACGTCTTATTTCACAATATTAATCTTCAGGTCCAGGACCACGGGCGGACAGCCCTCGTCGGTCGAAACGGGGCCGGGAAGACGACCCTGCTGAAGATGATTGCTGGGATTACTCAGCCAGACGAAGGGACCATCAGTAAGGTTAAGGACCTAACCATCGGCTACCTGGCCCAGGACCAGGGGCTCGATAGTCAAAACAATATCTGGGCAGAACTCGACCTGGTCTTCGCCCCCCTTCATGAGATGGAAAAAGAAATTCACCAACTGGAAGGCCAGCTCGGTGACTTGGACCCGAATAGCGACCAGTACCAGCAGGTGCTCAACAAGTATGATCGACTCCAGGGGGAATACAAAAAGCGGGGCGGCTTCGAATACGAGTCCCGGATGCGGGGAATCCTGCACGGCTTCGGCTTTGGCGAGGAATACTACGATACCCCCGTCGATGCCCTCTCTGGCGGTCAGAAGACTAAGCTGGCCCTCGCCAAGATCCTTCTGCAGGAGCCCAACCTCCTAATCCTAGACGAACCGACTAACCACCTCGACATGAACGTCCTATCCTGGCTAGAAGACTACCTTAAGAGTTACCGGGGTGCCCTGCTTGTTGTTTCCCACGACCGTTACTTCCTCGACCATGTCGTCAAGGACGTTTATGACCTCGACAACCGGACCCTAACTCACTACACGGGTAACTACACCCAGTTTGTCGCACACAAGCAGGAACGACTCAAGGCGGAATGGAAACACTACGATCAGCAACAGAAAAAGATTGCCAAGTTGGAGGACTTTGTTAACCGTAACATCGTCCGGGCCTCGACCACCAAGCGTGCCCAAGCCCGGCGCAAACAGCTGGAGAAGATGGACCGACTGGAGCGGCCCGAAACCGATGACCGCTCCATCCACTTCCAATTCCACAGCGATAAGGACAGTGGTACCGAAGTGCTCGACGTGGAAAACGCCAAGGTTAGTTACGACGAACAAGTTCTGGCCGGTCCCCTCTCCTTCACCGTTCGCAAACCACAACGGATCGGAATCATTGGCCCCAACGGGATTGGAAAATCAACCCTGCTGAAGTCCCTGCTCCACCAGATTCCCCTGGTTAGCGGAACTGTCAAGTTTGGGGCCAACCTCGAGATTGGTTACTACGACCAGGAGCAGCAACAACTCCACCCTGAAAAGACCGTTCTCAATGAAGTGTGGGATGACCACCCGGAGGTTCCCGAGAAGGACATCCGGTCCTTGCTCGGGAGTTTTCTCTTCGTCGGCGATGACGTCTACAAGCCGGTCCACGACCTCTCTGGTGGTGAGAAGGCCCGGCTCGAATTAACCAAGCTCTCCTTCAAGCCGATCAACTTCCTGATCCTGGATGAACCGACTAACCACCTCGACATTGACAGTCGGGAAGTCCTGGAGAATGCCATCAACGAGTTTACGGGTACCGTTCTCTTCGTTTCCCACGACCGTTACTTCATCAATCAGGTAGCCACCGACGTTCTTGATATGCACAAGGATGGAATCACCCACTACGAAGGAAACTATGATGACTTTCTTGCCGAGCAGGCCAAGCGCCAGTCTAGCGTCCCAAGTGATAATACGGAAAAGCAAGCAATGCCTTCGACCGGCAAGCAATCTTATCAGCAGAGCAAGGAACAGCAGAAGGCCCGGCGGAAGCTCCAGCGGCAGGTTGACAAACTGGAGCAGGAGATGAGTGAGCTGGAGGAACAGCAGACCCAACTCCAGGAAAAGATGAGCCAGTCGGAGATCGCTACCGACATTGGTAAGCTCACTGACCTGCAAAAGGAGCTTGATGCCGCCAAAGATAAGGCCGAAGAAGTCGAATTAGCCTGGACCGAAACCGCCGAAAAGCTGGAGGAATTCGACCAGCAGAACTAGGTTATCTGACGCTTGACAAACAATTCACCGTGAAGTTAAACTTAAGTTATGGTCATAGTAGGTTAGTTCAGAGAGTGGGGTCATCGGCTGCAAGCCCCACCGTAAGACCGAATCCAAGCCAGCTTAATCTAACATCTAAATATAATTGATAAAAAGAGTAAAGCACGTCTTTAAACGAGAATGGTAACGCCGTAACGGGTGTCTCGATTAAAGGCGTGCTTTTGTTTAAGGAGGGATCTGCGTTATGGCAGCAAAAAAACAACGAATTGTCGTCAAGGTCGGGACTAGTAGTCTGATCCTCCCCAATGGGCAAACTAATCTGCACGCAATCGACGGATTGGCATTTACCCTGGCTACCCTTAACCACCAGGGTTACGAGATGGTGCTCGTCTCATCCGGGGCTATGGGGGTCGGTCTGGCTAGTTTAGGTTTGAAGAAGCGACCGAGTGAGATTGCTAAGCAACAGGCGCTGGCAGCCATCGGACAAACCGAACTGATGCGGATCTACTCTCAGCGCTTCCTCGACTACCAGACCAAGGTCGGCCAGCTTCTTTTGACCCGGGATGTCCTACACTTCCCGGTCAGCCGCCAGCACGTCCTCAACACCATTACAACCTTGTTGGCAGATGAGGTTGTCCCGATTATCAACGAAAACGACCCCGTCTCGGTTGATGAGCTGGACCACCATACCACCTTCAGTGATAACGATGAGCTGTCCGCCCTGGTGGCTACCCGGATCCATGCCGACCTACTCGTGGTTCTCTCTGACATCGACGCCTTTTATGACAAGGATCCCCACAAGTTCCCTGATGCCCAGCCGATTCGCCGGGTCGTCGAAATAACCCCTGAACTAGAGGCAGCGGCCAGTGGTACCAGTACCCGTTTCGGCACCGGGGGAATGGTCACCAAACTCCATGCCGCCACCACCGTAATGAAAGCTAACCAGAAGATGATCCTCTGTAACGGCGCCGATCCTAAGATTATCTTTCGAATCGTCAACGGCGAGGAAGTCGGTACCCAGTTTGGTAAGTGATATATGAAGGAGGAAACACTATGAATGAAGCATTAATTAAGATCGGTCAACGGGCCCAAGTTGCCGCCGACCAGGTTGCCCTGCTCGACACCGCTACTAAGAACCAGACGCTGGTCGCCATGGCGGATGCCTTACAAGCGCATCAGGAAGAGATCATCAATGCCAATAAGGGGGACCTCGCAAACGCAGTGGATATGCCGAAGAAGTTCACTGACCGCCTGATGGTTGACCAGCAACGAATCACTGATATGGCTAACGGACTGCGGGCCATCGCCAACCTAGCCGATCCGACTGCCCGGATTGACCGGGGCTGGATCAACGCTGACGGGCTTCAGATCCTACAGCGGCGAGTTCCACTGGGTGTCATCGGTATCATCTTCGAGGCGCGGCCAAACGTCACCGTCGATGCCACCGGTCTGACCTTCAAGAGCGGTAATGCGGTGATCCTTCGCGGGGGGAAGGAAGCCATCCGAACAAACACTACCCTCGCTAACGTCTTGCGGTCCGCACTAGAGAAGCAGGGGTTACCGGCCGACGCCGTTCAACTAATCGAAGACACCAGTCATGAGCTCGCCCAGGAGATGATGAATCTCACGGACTATATCGATGTCCTCATCCCTCGTGGTGGCCGGGGTCTCATCCAACGGGTTGTCAAGACGGCCACCGTCCCGGTAATCGAAACCGGAGCCGGAAATTGTCACGTCTACATTGATAAGGATGCCGACCTTAAAATGGCTACCGACATCACCGTCAATGCCAAGGTTCAGCGGCCATCGGTCTGCAATGCGGCTGAAAAGCTCCTGATTCACCAGGACGTGGCGGACAAGTACCTGCCGGTCATCGCTCAAGCCCTGATCGACCATGGTGTTCAACTCCGGGGGGATGACCGGGCCCGGGCGATCATTCCTCAGATGCGGGCTGCAACCACGGAAGATTGGGATACGGAATACAACGACCTGATCATGGCGGTCAAGGTGGTCGACTCCTTCGATGATGCCATCAACCACATCAACCGCCACAGTACTCATCACTCTGAGGTCATCATCACCGACAACCTTGAGCGTGGCCGGGCCTTCCAGCAACGGATTAACTCCGCCTGCGTCTACGTCAACGCTTCAACCCGGTTTACCGATGGCGGGGTCTTCGGCTTCGGCGCCGAGATCGGCATTAGTACGCAGAAACTCCACGCCCGCGGACCGATGGGACTCGATCAGCTGACCACGATTAAGTACGAGATCACCGGTAACGGTCAGGTGCGCCACTAGGATTTATCAATAAGGAGGAATTTAATTATGAAGATTACAGTTGTAGGTGTCGGCAGCATGGGCGGCGCCATCATTAAGGGACTTGTTAACAGCAGCGCCGATGAGGTCAGCGGCCTTAATCCTACCAATCCCCGGGTCAGCGCGTTAGCAGAACAGCTTCACTTCGAGTTGTTCACCACGGCCAGTGAGGTCATCGAATATCAACCCGATATTGTGATCCTGACCACCCCGGCCAATATCACCGTGGCAGTTGCCAAGGAACTCGACGGGCTGAAGCCGAATACAATCATCATCTCGGCAGCTGCTGGGGTTCGGCAGCACGAGCTCAAGGCGGTTCTACCAAATAATCCGGTAGCTACAATGATCCCCAACACCCCGGTTGCTGTTAACGCTGGGACGATTGGCCTGGCTCTCCCCGCTGATGTTACAGCCGCTACTAGAGACATCATCACTTATGTCCTCAACCAACTTGGCGACATCATCACGGTCAGCGAAGACCAGCTCGACATCGTGGGTGTTGTCGGTGGCTGTGGCCCGGCCTTTGTTGACGTCTTCATGGACGCCATGAGTGACGCTGCCGTCAAACACGGTCTCGACCGTCAGACCGCTTACCAACTGATTGCCAGCATGGTCAAGGGAACTGGAACCCTGGCCTACGACACCGAGGAGAGTCCTTCTGAGCTTCGTGACGAGGTGACCTCACCGGCCGGAACAACGATCAAGGGGGTTGAAGCCCTGGAGAAGCATGGCTTCCGCTTTAGTGTGATCGACGCGGTCAACAAGGCCAACGGCGAAGACTAAATCATATCAACCTATACAACAGAAAGGGTAGCGACAATGTGTTGCTACCCTTTCTTTAACTTATTAGAACTTTCTTTACCGCTGCAATTGTTAACCCCATGTTATAATTTAAACAGCAAGTAAACGGATTCAAAGCAACTATTAAGGAGAAGGAAGATGAGAAGAAACAATCACCGCCGTCGTTGGGGATGGTGGCTAATCGGGACTCTGGCCATCCTCGCCCTAGTCTTGGGAACATGGAGTGTCATGCGACCAAGCACTACTACCAGGGAGGACGTGGCCGAGCCAAAGACCACCGCGCCAAAGAAAGCCAAGAAAAAAACTGCCGATAAGAAAGAGAAAAAGAATGCCGACAAAGCTGAAAACAAGTCTGCAGATCCAAGTACGCCGCCAGCAGCCAATAACCAAGGTGCCACGGGTATTCCTACTAGTGGTACTAACAATAGTATTCCAAGCGGTTCTGGCACCACAACCACTCCTGGTCAGGGGACGATAAATGGCAATACCGGTGATCAAACCGATGATGATTTGTCCTACGACGATCCCGCCAGTACCGCCGCAGGGACCACGGTGGGCGCCGAGCTCAATAACTTGGTGGCTGAGCTCAACAAGCTAGCTGGTCAATATGCGGAATATCAAGACGTTGCCGCCTTCAACAGTGGTCTCGCTAGTGTTCAGGCTCGCAACAATCAGCTGATGGCCCAATCAACCACGTGGGCCGACCGCAACCTGGCCACCAAGATCAACGGGACCATTGAGCGGATGCGGGCCGATCCGGAGAATGCTCAATACATCGTTGGCCATATCTGGCACTAATCAATCACTCCGCAAAATACAAAGAAGCCGTCATGGAACCACCCTATGAAGTGAACCCATGACGGCTTTTTACGTATCAATTAATTACTCGACTTCCATCCGCTTGAACATCAGACTTGGTACGGCGTTTAAATCCCAACCGGCTCGATCACCATTCAGATAGTCAATGTAACCGGCGGCTCCGATCATGGCGGCATTGTCACCACACAACTTCAGTGGTGCTTGAAGCATCCCCACTTCCGGATGGTACTTGGCCATATCGTGATCCAGTCGGGTCCGCAGACCATGGTTGGCAGCAACCCCACCGGCTAGGATCAGTTGCTTAACTGGGTAACGATCCAGGGCCCGCATTGTCTTCTCCGCCAGGACATCGACAACACTCTGTTGGAAGCTGGCAGCCAGGTCATACTTGTCCAGCTTTTCTCCGCGCTGGTCGGCATTGTGGACGGTGTTGATGAAGGCGCTCTTCAAGCCACTAAAACTGAAGTCGTAATTGGCTTCCTTCTCCATGGCCCGTGGAAACTTAAAGGTATCGTGACCTTTAGCCGCCCACTCGTCGATCGTCTTACCAGCCGGGTAGTTAACCCCTAAGACCCGACCAATCTTGTCGTAGGCTTCACCGGCCGCATCGTCCCGGGTCTCACCAATGATCTCATACTCGTGTTCCCTTGGCATATAAACCAACTCGGTGTGGCCACCGGAAACCAACAGGGCCATCTGTGGATACATGAATTCACCGACGTAGCGGGCCGCATACAGGTGGCCAGCCATGTGGTTGACTGGAACCAGTGGCAAATGATGGGCCCAGGCGATGACCTTGGCTGCCGTTACCCCAACCAACAGGGAACCGACAAGCCCCGGGCCATAGGTGACGGCCACGGCTGCGATATCGTCATAACCAACCCCAGATTCATCCAAGGCCTGGTCCACACACCGTGTAATCCATTCGATATGGTGCCGACTAGCCACTTCGGGGACAACTCCCCCAAAACGCTGGTGGCTATCGATCTGGGTGGCCACCACGTTGCTAAGGATCTTGGTGCCGTTTTCGACCACGGCCACACTGGTTTCATCACAACTGGTTTCAAACGCTAAAATGAGCGTACGTTCTGCCATAACTATTTCTGCTCTCCTTTATTTAATAGGTCCGCTGCCATGTCGACTGCATCCTCGTGGTTATCGAGGTAGTAGCGGTGTTTGATCTCCCGTTCTCGGAAGCCAAGATGTTCGTATAATTTCCGGGCCACCAAGTTATGGACGCGGACCTCCAAACTGACCGACCGCAACTGTGTATGACGGGCATAATTAAGGGCGGTACTGATCAGATAGGTGCCAATTCCCTTCTTCTGGTAACCGGGAGTAATCCCAATATTGGTAATATGCAGGTCAAGGCGATACCAATCGACGGCCATCCCAATAAAACCGACGACCTGACCATCATCGACAATCACCAGGTAGAGGCGGTCATGGGGCCGCCGCAGTTCAATCTGGAAGGCCGCATAACTCCACGGGGCACTACCATAGATAGCCCGTTCAATGTCAACCATTGCCTTGATATCCTGTTCCGTCGCCATCCGGACCACGTATTGGTGCCGCTTGATCATCACAACGCGCCGTGCAAAGTCAAGCAGCGGCCACTTACGGCCATTAATATTAACCCGGCACCAACTCTTAAACTTCTCGAACATAGTTCTTCCTGACAACTCCGGGGTGGAGTTTCTGCCAGTTAGCTTCCGCCTCGGTAATCCGCAGATAGTGCGGTACAAATGGGTCAATCTCCTTGACTGCTGGCTGCTTTTCACCCGCCAAGGCCAGCTGATAAGTCGAAGGAATCCCATAAGCCCGTGGCGCCAAAGTAACGTTGGCTGGCAATTCTTCAAATTGGTCGGCAATCTTCTTCGTGACGTGGCCAACCATAATCACTGGTTGGTCAATCTTCGCCAGCTGAGTCAACAGGTCCTTCATTGCCAGGTGCTGGTCGGCAATCTGGTTCTTCAACTGGCCATTCTGCCACTGGTAGGCACCGGCAAAAACGTTCCCCCGCCGAGCATCGAAAAACGGCACAATAATTGCAGTCGTTGTCGGCAGGACGTTGCGGGCCACCACTTCCAGGCTCGATACTCCGACCAGGTCAATGTTCAACGTATCAGCCAGGACTTTGGCTGTCGTTGCCGCAATCCGAATCCCCGTGTACGAACCCGGGCCCTGGGCCACCACAACCCGGTCCAGGTCATTTGGTTGCCACTTAACCAGCTGACAAAGCCGGTCGATCGTTGGCATCAGGTAGATACTGTGGTTCCGCACCATGTTAAGCGTGGTCGTTGCTAGTAGCTGGTCATCTTCGACCAGGGCCACACTCATCGGGTGGTTCGATGTATCAATTGCTAATACTTTCATTTTTTCGTCCATCCTTTCAAATCACACCTAACATATTATCACAACCAATGCCAATAGTCCCAGTCTCAGGACTTATTGATCTAGGTCCTGAACATTCAATAGTTGTCCTAAGGCCTGGTAGTCAATTGGCCCATCCTGATTAAAGACCGCAACTATTTTATCTTGATGCAGTGGAAAGTTAAGATATTGGTGGTGCTGCATTGCCAACAGCTGTAAGAAGACCTTAGTGCTGCGTCCGTTCCCCTCACGGAAGGGATGGTATTCGTTGATGTTGTCCAGCAGTTCGGCATAGGCGCTGGCGGCAATCCGGTCGTTTTGATTAGCATTATCCAGTAGACCATTAATCCAACCAGCGGCCTCCCGGAAAGTTTGAAAGTCCTGGAAGAAGTGATCCCCCTTGGTCAGGTTGTAGTCACGCACCTCCCCCGCCCAATCATAGACTTCATCAAATAGGAAGCGGTGGACCCAGTTCAGCTGGTCGATCTCACAAATTTTAGGAAACTTATCGGCATGCTGTAAGAGGGCAATGACATTCTCGTTGACGATTTGAAATTCCCGGTGGGCCAGATCAGTGGCGTTAGTAATCCCCAGTTTATTTTTGAGGGTGCCATTCGGGTAGTTAAAACGGGTGGCTAGTTCTTGATCAGTCATCAGAATTCCTCCTTAAATTTCTGGTTACCGTGACTATTGGGATCCTTAGCTTTGGCAATTGCCTGCTGGACATCGGCAACAGTCGGCTGCCAGCCCTCGTAGACATTAAATAACATTGCATCCCGAACACAGCGATAGAGCTGGCGGTCGGAAACGGTGACCCCCATGATCGTCTGCTGATGATTATCAAAATTAAACTGCATCTTAATCCTCCCAGTTTTAAAGCCCCTTTATTATAAACACATCTACAACAATAAAAAACCTACCAGCCAATCATATCAGCGGTAGGTTTTTAAGATCACTATCTATTTTAACTAGTCGCGGTCATCGTAACCCTTTGGGTGGGTTGAGTGCCACTTCCAGGCCGTTGCAATGATGTCATGAACATCATCGTACTTTGGCTTCCAGCCCAAGATCGTCCGGGCCTTGTCACTAGCAGCAACCAATGAATCTGGGTCTCCAGGACGCCGTGGAGCCATCTTAGCTGGAATTGGCTTACCAGTAACTTCACGGGCAGCTTCCAGCATTTGCTTGTTGGAGAAACCAGTTGAAGAACCAAGGTTGAAGGCATTGGACTTGTTGCCGGCTTCCAGGTACTTGATCGCCAGGATGTGAGCATCGGCCAGGTCCATGACATGAACGTAGTCACGAACATTGGTGCCATCTGGGGTGTTGTAGTCATCGCCGAAGATGCTCAATTCCTTGCGCTTACCTTGGGCAACTTGCAGGATAATTGGTACCAGGTGAGTTTCTGGGCCGTGGTCTTCACCGATCGTGCCGTCAGGGGCAGCCCCGGCAACGTTGAAGTAACGCAGGGCCACGAACTTGATACCGTAAGCCTTATCAGCCCAGGCCATCATCTTTTCCATCATTAGCTTACTCAGGCCGTATGGGTTAATTGGGTTTTGTGGATCAGTTTCCTTGATTGGCATGTGTTCAGGAACGCCGTAAGTAGCAGCAGTTGAACTGAAGACAATGTACTTGATATTGTGGTCACGCATGGCCTCCAAGAGGGTGATCATACCACCAGTGTTGTTGTCAAAGTACTTGAGAGGCTTACTCATTGATTCTGGAACAATTGAGAAGGCCGCAAAGTGAACAACAGCAGTAATATCTTCATTGTCAAAGACCTTGTCCAAGAACTTCCGGTCCCGGATGTCACCTTCGTAAAACTTTGCCTTAGGGTTAATTGCGTCCCGGTGACCCGTTGAAAGGTTATCGGCAACGACCACGTCTTCACCGTGTTCAATTAAATCCTTAACCATGTGAGAACCGATGTATCCGGCACCACCAGCAACTAAAATTGCCATACCAAATTCCTCCTTGCGTCAACTAGCTTTGCACATAATTGGCTTATCTGATTTATCCTTCAATTGGCATTGTAGCACAGTTTCCCCACCATAGCGAGTAAATTTTAGTAAAAATTACGTAAAATTGTAATCGCTTTATTTAGTGCCCTTATCGACAGCTAAATCCGGCAGGTCCATTGCATGTTCGAGGTACTTAACCAGGACCCCCTCGCGCAGGCCACTATTGCTAAAACTAACCTCGTCGATCGCTAACTGGCGCATCAGGGCCAAGAGTGGCAGGAGCCCGCCGATTACCACATCGGCCCGGGCCTTCATGACGCCCCGGATGTTTGCCCGAGTTGCCTGGTCAAGTTCAAGAAGCTGGTGCATGATCGCAAAGGCCGTTTCCGAGCGTAAGGTCAGTCCCTGAACGGGCGCCGCCTTCCCATCGACTGCATTCCGCCACCGGTAGATCTTGGCTAGGGCCCGGTTGCTACCACCGAGGGCAATGATTTTGGTCCGCCGGAACCGATTCAACCAGCGCTGGTGGGACAGAACTTCATCGACCTCTACCATGGCATCGAACAGGTCGGCGGCGTTTACCCGGTCACCCAGGTGATAACGCTGGGAGAGGGTCACAGAGCCGAAGGGAATACTGACGGTTTCTTCAGCTGCCCCGTCCTCAACGGCAATCAGTTCCATGCTGGCACCACCGGTATCGATGATAATTCCCCGCTTTAAAGGAAGTGTGTTGGTAACCCCGACATAGTCCAGGTAAGCCTCCTGTTCACCGGAGATCACCTGAATGTCGAAGCCACTAGCCTCCTTAGCTCGTTGCAGGAACTCCTGCTGGTTCTTGGCCTGGCGAACCGCCGCCGTAGCCACTGCCACAACCTTCTTATCCGAATACTGGTCACAGACCTGACGAAAGTCGCGCAGGGCATCAAGAGTCCGCTTAATCGGTTCCTCCTTCAGGATCTTCTCCGGCCCCATCTGTGAGGACAGGCGAACGTAGCGCTTTTCATAATGCTTGGTTACTGCTTGCCCATCCTTTTGCAGTTCACTGATCTTAAGCCGGATCGAGTTGGATCCCAGGTCAATCACCACGAGGTACTTATTCATCTGAATCACCTTTTTCATCGTTGAGGTGCAGGGATGGGACGTGCTTAGATAGCGTCTCAAAGACAGAAGTAAAGTGCCGCTGGTTCTTGTGCTGGTGTTTTTCCTGCCGATTCATCTTCTCCGCCTCTTCGACGAAGTATTCCTGGGAGTTGAACGGGGCCGCGTCGCCGCGGTCAATCCGCTCGTAGTGGTCACCTTCCAGGATCCGGGCCTTAGTATTGTCCTTCCACATGATGTTGAAGATCTGAATAGCCCGAGCCTTGGTGTCGGCCTGTTTGACCGGATAAAGTTCCTCGACCCGCCGGTTAAGGTTTCGGGTCATCATGTCGGCACTGGCTAGGTAGATCTCTTCGTTCCCGTTGCTCTTGAAGTAGTAGATCCGGGAGTGTTCCAGGAAACGACCGACAATGGAGTGCACCTCGATGTTGTCGTGCAGCTCTGGCAGATCGTTACGCAGGCAGGTAATCCCCCGCACAAGTAATTGAATCTTGACCCCGTTAGCGGCGGCATCATACAGCCGGGCGATGATCTGCTTATCAGACAGAGAATTCATCTTCATCCGAATCAAGGCTGCCCCACCGTTCTTAGCCACTTCAATCTGCTCATCGATCTTTTTGTTGATGAACTCCCGAATACCATCTGGAGAAACCCGGAGTTGGTTGAAGTACGGTGGCCGAGCGAACCCGGACAGCATGTTAAAGAGGTTCGTCATGTCGATTCCAATCTCGTGATCGCAGGTGAAGAGGCCCATGTCGGTGTAAAAGTGGGCCGTGACGTCGTTGTAGTTCCCGGTTCCCAGGTGCATGTAGCGACGGAGGCCGTCCTCGTCCCGTCGGATTACCAGGGCAACCTTACAGTGGGTCTTCAGGCCAACCAAACCGTAGATAACGTGACACCCCATCCGTTCGAGCCGTTGTGCCCAGCGGACGTTGTTCTGTTCGTCGAACCGGGCCTTAACTTCGACCAGGACCGTGACTTGTTTGCCACGCTGGGCCGCCATCCCCAGATACTTGATGATTGGGGAATTGCCAGAAACCCGGTAGAGGGTCATCTTGATCGCCAGCACCTCTGGATCCACAGCTGCCTGGTGAATGAAGTTAACCACGGCGTCGAAGTTATCGTATGGGTGCTGGACCAGGTAGTCCTTCTTCCGGATCGACTGGAAGATGTTATGATCCATATCCAAGGCCGGATTGAGGTATGGCTTAAACGGCTTGTAACGCAGGTCATCATGGCCATCGACCATCCCCGAAAGTTTCTTCAAGAAGGTCAGGTCAACCGGTCCATCTACCCGGTAGAGGGAACGTTCAGTGACGTGAAGGTTGTCAATCAGCTGATCTTCCAGCCAGGGATCGATGTCATGTTCAACTTCGAGCCGCATAACCTGCCCGTGTTCACGCTCACGGAGCTGGTGCTTGACCGCCCGCAGAAGGTCGGAGGTATCTTCTTCAGCCACATCCAGGTCCATGTCCCGCATTACCCGGTAGGTGGCCGTCTTAATAATCTGGTAGCCAGGAAACAGCAGGGATAGGAATTCCTTGATCAGGTCATCGATCAGGATAAAGTTATTCTCTCCCGGTAGCCGGACCAGCCGCTTGTAGATCTCAGGTACCCGAACCGTGGCAAACTTGATGTCGGCTTCCTTAGAGTCATCATGCGGCTCGTTCTGGTGCCGTTCAACTTCCTGGTCCCCTTCCAGGATCTCCTTGGTCTTCATCGACATCGCACGTTGGGCTGGATCACGCCGCAACTGGACCGCAATGTTCAAGGAATTGTTGGAGATAAATGGGAACGGCCGGGAACTATCATCGGCCATCGGAGTCAAGACCGGCATCAATTCATCGTTAAAGTAACGACGGATGAACTCGTATTGTTTGTCGTCGAGATCCTTGACGTGCAGGATGTTGATCCCCTGCTCTGCTAGTTGGGGAATGATCTGCTGGTTGTAGACCGTGTAACGCTCTTCAACCATCCGGTGTTCCTTGGCGTTGACCGCATCTAGTTGTTCCTGAGGAGTCAGACCCGAGGCATCCGTCGTGGTAACATTGGCCGCCGCCAGTTTATGCAACGATGCCACCCGGACCATGAAAAATTCATCAACGTTACTCTGGGTGATTCCCAAGAAGTTGGCCCGTTCCAGCAACGGGTTGTTCACATCGGTTGCTTCGCCGAGGACCCGACCATTGAAGTCAATCCAGCTGAGCTCCCGGTTCACATAATTTTCTGGTTTGTAAAAATCCTTATACATAATTAGTGTCCGCCCCTTTCAATCAGTACCGGCTTAACACCGAATACATCGTTAAACAACTGTGACTTCTTACTGAAGGACCATTTCTCCAGGACCAGGTCATCATTGGCAGTAGCCTTAATCTTTAAGAGATTATCATTGGTCAATTTAAGTTTGATTGCGGAAATCTTCTGTTGACGCGAATCGTCCAAAGCGTCAACCAACCGCAGGATCGCTGCCAGTTTTGCCACTACCAGCTGGATATCGTCATCCATGTGCCGATAGTGTTCCTGGGTCGACGATGGCGTCTCCGCACTGTGGTAACGTGCTACCTCGGCGATGATCTGATTGTCCTTATCGGAAAGTCCGATCAACGGGTTAGACTCCAGAATGTAGGCTGAGTGCCGGTAGTGGCTCTCTTGATTGATGAAATTCCCGATGTCGTCTACCTTGCTGGCGATCTCCAACAGCAGGCGTGCGTGGTTATCCAGCCGATGGAGCGGTCGCAGCTGATCAAAGAGTTGACAAGCAAACTTAGTTACGAAGTCCTTGTGGCCCGCATCAACTCCATAACGCTGAGCGATGTCGTCAGCTGAGGTCCGAATCATCGTATTAATCTGACTCTGGGCCTGGCTATCCACAAAGCCGTTGACCAGTCCGTCCATCATCGAGATATCGGTCACGTAGATATTTAATGGGTGAACCAGGTAGGCAGTCCGGGCGATTACCATGTAATTTGGCATGAGCAAACGCCGTTCCTGTTCACTGGTTACGCTCTTGGCCCACGGATGCTGGCTATAAATTTCCGGTCCTATTTCACGTTTAGCCTGTTTCAACGGTTCAAGCGGGGCTTTCGCCAGGTGCTCGCCCTGCTTAATGTAGTAATTACTCAAAGCCGGAGCATTTTGAATCAACAGAACGGTCCTCTTCTTCCGCTTGAGTTCCGGTGCGATATACTCCAGCTTACTGCTGATGTAGTCCTGGATGATCTCTTGCGGGTTGGTAGTCGTCTGTCGGAGCCGCTGAACTAGCCGACTGATCTTAACCCCACCGAGGTCGATCTCCCACTGCTTCTCGAAGTTACCGTGGTGGAAGAAGGCCAGAGTCATCGAGCCCAGACCCAGGGTCAGCAGATATAGGCAGTGCTTGCTCAGGGACTTAAACTCTGCCAGGTGAGTGACGACGCAGCCCATCGTCTTGGCCATCAGCTGGTTGTTATTCAACCACTGAATCTTCAAGCCAGTCCGGACCTCAAGCTGGTCGGCAACGTAACGTGCATCGATGGGGGCCAGGTCCTCGATTGCCCCGTAGAAGTGTACATCAGTAACCTGGTAGTCCTTCAGCTGTTGCTTAAATCCTTCTAGATTGTTGACGATTGTCCCCATGTTCTGAGCATAATTAGCGATCTTCCCATCACCGAGTGCCAGGACCCCGGAACGAACATCATTGATCACCCGACCCTTGGGCAGCTCGATTATCCGCAGGCTGACTTGATCAGGCTCCAAATAGATCACTGCAGTCAATGAATTCTTCACACTAACCACTCCTCTTCTTCATAAAATGTTTACTTCTTTTATAATTATAAGACATTTCGCTTAGCGCCCCATAGGTAAATACTGTTAATTTAATAAAAAAGGAATGTTATGAACAATTTGTCCACAACACCCCTGGATAAGTTAATATTTTATTTTTCCTTGACTGGTTTGCCTCCAACATGGACCCGATCTGGCTGGCCATAAGCATACCCCTGGCGCAGGTGAATTCCCAACTGATCGGCCAGCTGAATCTGGCCCGGTTCCTCAACCTTGCTGACGGTGGCTACTATTCCATACTTTTCAGCTCGCCGCTGCCACTGGGCAAGAGTGATGTCGATCCAATGGTTCGGTGATTTCTCAAAGGAGTTGATATTGAACTTCAGATAATCGATGTACGGCAGAAAAGACTTCAACATTGCGTAGGTCCGCTGGGTTGAATCAACATCCTCAATCGTTACCTTGACGACTGTATGGTCGAGCTTCTTGAGTAATGACCGCATCCGCCACCGCTTGAATGGGCTAGCCCGCCGAATATCGGCAGCGTCGATCTCAATGGTAAGCTGCTGGTTATTAATTACACCCCGCACCCACTTAAAAAAGTAGTCCGCTCGGAAGTCGGTGATCTGACTAACCGTCATGTTCAGAGCCAGCATCTGGATACTGTTAATAATCTGGGGATCAATCTGGCGAATAGTGTAGACCACCTTGCTCAATGGGAAGTCGGCTACATCCTTGGGCAGTTGCCAGCACTTCTTTCGTTGGTTAAACTCCCGCAGCAGTAGCTCGTAGCCATGAAGCTTGCCCTCACGATCATAGATGGGCTGACCGAAGTACTCATACTTGTTGACAAAGTCGTGCTCATCATCAATCCCGGTCTTGGGGCGGTAACGAAAGTAGGCACCGATACAAAAGCCAATACAGATGACGGTAAACCATACAAAGATCCACCACAATAAAATCTTCAAGTCAGTCATTACTGTTGGCCTTCCTTTCTGGGCTAACCCACTTTCCACTACCGTACCCCATCACGGCCTTAATCGCCTTGAGGCAGGTAGTAACAATCGTCAGCGGGTTGACAATCCAGGTGAAGAGTAGGTAGATCGGGGAGAACATCAGGTAGCGCAGCTTGGCCCCGTCAAAGTCGAGAATCAGGGCGGCCAACACCTGGAAGAGCCCGGCGATCAGCTGGAAGTTTACGAAGATCATGCTCATCGCAATGCCGTGCCAGACTCGTTCGTAGTTTCCGGTAACCGCAAAGTGGATCATCAATAAAACAAAGATAATACTAGTAATCCAGAAGAAGAAGGACCAGATAATCGACAGGGTCGTATCAGCAAACATCGACAAAACGAAGCGGTGCTGCCAAGGGTGACGGAGAACCTTGGTGAAGTTGGTCAGCCATACTTCGGTTCCACCCTGAGCCCAACGTTTCCGTTGCCGATAAAGATCACGGAACGATTCGGGAACGTTCATGTGAAACACGATGTCGGGGGCAAACTTCGGGGTAACATTCATAAAGGTGTGGTCCCAGGCAATACTGATATCTTCCGTGGCCCGATCCTGCCGAAAACCGCCGACATCGATCAGAAAGCTCCGCCGGTACATCGTATTGGCTCCACTGTACGCGTACATCGTATTGTTCAGGGCCGTCTGACTGCGCTTGATGATCCCGACAATACTGGAAAATTCCACCGTCTGTGATTTTCCCCAGAGAGTCGAACGGTTATAAACATCCATGTTGGCTGTAATTGCTGCATAGTTGAGGCCGGTGGGACTGGTGAAGTATTGCATGTATTTGATCAGGGCATCCTTCTCCGGAATCGTGTCGGCATCGTTACTGAGGATGTAGTCGCCCTTGGCAAAGAAGATTCCAATGTTAAAAGCATGGGCCTTCCCCTGATTTTCCTCAATCCGGATGACCCGCAGTTTCGGATAGCGCTGCTGCATCTGCTGCAAGATTTGTGGCGTTTTATCAGTGCTTCCGTCATCCATGACCAGTACCTCATAGTTATGGTAATTAAGGTCGTTCAGTAGGTACTCTGGATAACCACTTCCTCGTTGTGGGCCGGGATCATGATGGTGATAAAGGGTTCCTTCTTTAGCACCGTTTTGGCCGGCAGCTCCTCCTCGTGACGAAACGTCATGTAGGAAAGGGCGCCGAAGAACCAGAACATTGCCCCCAAGATCGGGTATAGGCACGGGATTAAGTTAATAACTATTAAAAAGGTCATCCAAGGCGAGTTAGTTTGGAAGACCTCATTCATGATATTAGAAACCATCAGTCATCCACCGCCTCTTCGTTGTTGACAATTTTCTTCAGCTGGTTATTGCTGAGGTTCTGCTCCGGCTTCACCGTATAGTAACGGCGACTCTGCCGAAACGCCTCATCCCCAAAGCGTTTCGTCATAAAGCGCTCTGCCCGGCGTTGTTCCCACTGGTTCTTCGTCATGTCAAACATCGGCCACTTCTCAATCAGTCCGCGGGCACGGCGAACCTGGATATACCCCATGGCAAAGCAAAAGACGGCGATGACTCCCGCGGCAAAGGTAAGAAAGACCATCAAGAAATTCAGCTCAGTAAAGCCCTCTGTATAGTGCCAGAAAAAGTACCCGTGGCGACCACCAGTCCGGTATGCCCAGTAGGTCAACGTGGTGATAACAATGGGAATGAACATGATAATCCAGACCAATATCACCACCAGGGTCTGCCAGATTTTCGTCCCCCAGTGTCCCTTTTCAAAATAACGATCACGATAATTGCGCTGTAAATGCTTATCCATAGTCAATTAATTTGGTAATGAAACAAATGAGTTTGCATTACCATTCTCCTTATTACCCAAACTTAAACTATTTGCCCAAATAGTATAGCACATAATTATGTATAAAATATTTTATCAATCAACGCGATGATTAGCATGCATATTTTCCTATATACGTGCATAATTCCTATTTTTATAACAATCTTAGGCTGGATTTAATTTCTAAGACGAGTTAAAATTTGAAAGCAATTACAAGATTAACATGAAAAGAGAAATGGCTTTTGGCAATTGAAATATTCGACGCTGTTGTCTACCTTCCGATAATCGTTATCTGTATGGTTATCAGTCAAATTTATTTTGAGCATTACTTAGCCTCATCTGGTACTCGGCGCTCTACTAACTTTCTTTTAAAGATGATTATCAGTGTCATCTACCTCATTCAAGAGTTCTGTCTGTTACAGATCTCACTTCTTAATATTAAAGATGCCGCCTTTATTATGGTTCTTCCTGTAACCATGCTTTTCCGAAATAGGCGTAGTAATACCTGGTGGTGGCTTCTTGCAATCACCCCAATTCTCGCCAACATTTACATAGCTTACATCGGCCTAGATTCATTTAGTGATTGGCCGGTCTGGATTGGCGAATCAATTGTGTTTACTCTGGTTTGCCTTATCCTGACTAGTAAGGACAACCTCTCAATCCGGGTTCGTTATACTTTAGCAATTGCCGGTCTAGGAATTGTCGAGCTACTCTACCTGGCACTGGGAAACCAGTCTCGTCCTGCAAGCATGTTAGCGGCCACTGCTGGTTTAGGAGTTTTCCTTATTCTTGAGGGACAACGTAATACTATTGAAGTTAAAAAGAAGCAAAAAATTAAAATTCTACAGAGCGAAAGTGAACGTGACGATCTAACCGGACTCCTCAATTACCGGGCCCTTAGCCAGGAAATTGATAATCTAACAAAGCGCAAGGAGATCTACAACATTGTCATCGGTGGTCTGGACATCGATCACTTCAAGGCAATTAACGATCGCTACGGTCATTTTGTGGGCAATGAAGTGCTGAACCGCTTTTCCACAACCCTCCGCGACCGCATCCATTCAGAATTCCCGAACCACGGTTATGTCTACCGCTTCGGGGGCGAGGAATTTTCCATCGTCGTCACCAATCATTCGATCAGTGAAGTCCACGCCGTCCTCCAATCAGTCGAGCGTCAATTTGCGCAACACCCGATCGTCACCACCGAAGGAGACCAAATCAGCCTCAGTTTCTCTGCTGGTTTAACTAATCATTTGAACGGTGAAGTGCTCGATAACACCTTGAAGAGAGCCGATAGAATGTTGTATAGTGTAAAAAATAACGGTCGTGGCTGGATCGTCACCGATCACCATCATAAGTTAGAGGAAGCAGAATAATCGTAAATTATAATGGGAGTAAAAATAAAGAAATTGAATAATCAAATCACGCCTGATCTTGTAAAACTTCACAATATTTTTCAGCCGATTCTACAAGTTGACCATCACATGCACGCCAAAATTGATGCATATGAGATGTTGATGCGGGATGCTAAGGGAGCGTTCCCTGGAATGCAGTTCTTACATAGTCTGACCACCCAGGCAGGGAACGACAACTGGATCGCTATCAGTCAGCAAGCACTGGATCAAGTTCTCGCCGATCATCCTAAGCGAAAGATCTACATCAACCTTGAGCCCTGTCAGATGGAGTTTAGCAACGTTTGGGCCTTTCTCGATACTATCTATCAGCGTTATCATAATCAGGTAGCTATTGAAATTACTGAACGACGCGAAACCCTCCACAGCCTGGACTACCTTGATGACGAAATTCACCGACTGAAAAATATTGGCTACGAGCTGGCAATTGATGATGTCTGCGCCGGTAGTAATAGCTATGCCTTCATCGTTCGCCAGCTCAGTGTTATTCAGCGGATTAAGCTATCCCTCTTGATCTTTCGTAACGAGGACCAGGAAACCCGGCGTAACTTCGTCAATGCCTGGCAGACATTTGCCCTCCACCACCACCTTGACTTTGTCATCGAAGGAATTGCTAATCGCGAACTTGCCCAAAAATTTGCCGGTAACCCTATGGTGCTCCAGCAGGGCTTCTACTGGGGAAAAGGCTCCGCTAACATATAGGAAAACCCTAGAACTATAAATGCCTCACTATCATTCTTGAGCTTGAATGGTAGTGAGGCATTTATAGTTTAAATGGTTCTACAATTTTAAGTACTGATGACTTTAACATCAGTGCTTATTTTGGTTTAAATTTAAAATAAAAAACGAAAGATGGCTGACCCCCGTCTTCGTTTAAGAAAGGACCATCTTTCATGGATTATTCTATCAGAACTGCTCTGGGAATTAAAGATCCCCATCTTGAACTCGACCTTAATACTAAAGAAGACCCAATTACCGACCATGGTGACTATATCGTAGTCCACCTTATTCAGTCCTATCCCATGCATTGCCCGCAATGTGGTCGCCTGATGGACAAGAATGGCTTTAGAGAAGTCAAATATCACGGCACAGATCTTCACTACAAGCCGACCATTTGGTCAGTTAAAAAGCAGAAGTATCTTTGCCCAGCTTCTCCGCAGTGCCCAAAAACGGTAACGAAGCTGGCCGCCGTTGAAGATGTCCAATATCGTCACCACATTGCCACTAATATTAAGCAGCGAATTATGATGCAGCTCACTAAGAATGAATCTCAAACTGATATTGCCGATGATTTCTCCGTTTCGGACTGGACCGTCAGACGGGTAATTAACCACCTTGATCATGTCTTTAAGCCCAACTATCATTGGCTTCCCCGTCATATTGCCTTTGATGACTTTCGCTCTGGCCGCTTTGCGCCCAGCGGAATGAGTATGATTCTCGTAAATATTGAGAACCATCGAACGCTTGATATCATTCTTTCACGGCGGAGTAGCTTTCTTCGTAACTACTTCCTGCGTTATAGCCATAGTGCTCGCTTAGCGGTCCAAACTGTCACCGTTGACCTTTATACTCCCTATCGTCATCTGATTCAGGAACTGTTTCCGCACGCCTTGATTATCGCTGATCACTTCCATGTTGTGGCCCAGGCTTACCGCGCACTGAATCAAACCAGGATCAAAGTGATGAGTCGCGCTGGAAAAGGCACCAAGCAATGGCGGGCCTTCAAGCATTTCTGGAAGCTCCTCTTAACTCCCAGTGCACTCCTCAAGTATGATAACTTCTGGGCCCGGCGTAACTTTGATTATGCCCAGCTAACTGATATTGAAGTCATTCACCGTTTATTAGACTTTGACGATGAACTTAAACAAGCTTATCGGTATTATCAAGATCTCATTTAGCGGTTAACCAGCGCAGTAAAACTGCTCTCAACCAACTACTGGCCATCAAATGGACAGTTCTCCCTCAAGCGTTTCAGAAGGTTCAGCGCACCTTACGAACTCACCGCCAAGAAATTATTGCTAGTTTCGAATATGATTATTACACGAATGGCCCCGTTGAAGGCACGAACAACAAGATCAAAGTTATTAAACGAACTGCTTATGGCTTTCGTAACTTCTTCTACTTCCGCGTTCGTATTCTGATCGCCCTGCCAAACTCCTATATTGCCATTAATTGGCGAAATAAAACAGCCCCTGCCAAAGGTCAGGCAAGAGCTGCTTAAAAACTATTCAATTTTCTTATCAGTACTTCTTGACGAAGAACCGTTTAAATTACGTTTAGCGAACGGTGCTCCAGCCGATCTCAGCAGTTGCACAAACCTGGTCGTCTACCAGGAGGGTATGCCTGCTGGCGAGGCCATCGTCGTTTTTCACTAGCTGATACTGACTGGTGACCGTGGTATTTTCGCGGACCTCGTGTTGGTACTTGATCACGAGCCGCACAGGACGGTGGGTGCGTAGAAACTCCCCGCCTAATGGGTCAAGCAACCAGTCCAAGTAACGAGCATTATTGACGTGGTGGTTGACATCAATATCGAAATAGCGTACTTGGTACTCTTTGTTGGTCGGGTCAGCATCCGTAATTTCTGCCGGGCTAGCCAGTCGCGGCAGTCGTTTCTGCTCCGGTGAATCAAACGGTTCAATCAGCTGCTTAGGGATCGACATCAACCGCCGCTTCTCCAAATTCATGAACACAAAGATGGCCCGCAAGTGGAGATAGCGTTTTTCATGGCTGGCATCCGTCATCCAGAATTCACGCAGGGCAAAAAAGCGATTATATGCCAGGGCCCGAGTCCCCAGGATAACCCGATCACCAAAAGTCGGCTGGTCGACTGCTACTTCACCGTCATATTCAGTGATTACCCATGCGCCGCCAGTCTGCTGGATCGTTGCTGTATCCATCCCCAACGAGATGCAGTGAGCATCTGAAACCATCGTCATCATACTCAGCATCATGCTCATGGTAGGGTGACCGGTATCATCACATTCATAATAGGTCAGCTGATGTGGCATTTCGTATGTCTGTTTTTCTTGCTTGAGCTCCATCTGCTACCCCCTATAAGTTATGGTACTGCTTGTACAGATCTTGACGCTTAACGTGGTTGCGTTTGGCCACCAGCTTGATAGCCGCATTGGTTGAAAGACCACCGACAATCTCGCGATCCACCTGTTCGGTCAGGGAAAGAGTCTGTGTATCATCATGCTCTTCGGCCGTTGGGTCAGGATTTCCCGCTACCAGGACGACAAATTCTCCCCGAGCCTGGTGATCAGTAAACCAATCTCGCAGTTCACTCAGCTTTCCCCGGCTAAATTCTTCATAACGCTTTGTCAGCTCCCGAGCCAGGACCGCCGGCCGATCGTCACCAAACACCTCAGCCATCGTCGCCAGGGTTTTCTTCAAACGGTGTGGAGCCTCGTAGAAGATCATTGTCTCCGGTCGGTTCTGCAATTTCTCTAAAGCCGTCACCTGTTGCTGGTGCTTACGTTCCAAGAAGCCCTAGAAGTAGA
>CAMCCW010000016.1 GCA_945873395.1 uncultured Lactobacillus sp.
GTATGTCACTGATGAGCAACTACTTTTTTTCTAACTTAAATTGACATTTCGGGTTATATTAATTTTATACGTCGAGTACACAATTGTCCTGCGAATTTTCCATTTTTCAGGCAATTCTGATAAAACCCAATATCACAATCGTTAACTCAACCCTCAGCACTATATCTGCATGTTTTCGCATCAGCCACAAACATCGTTATCTCAACCTTTAGCCTAGCTTTCATTACCATCATACCCACGACTTGCCAAACTGGACATCCGTACACACGACTATCGAAATAGGACATAGAGAACTCGACCCTCCAGTCCAAAATCAAAAAAGTGTGCAGATTCCAATCGTTTGGGAAGGAAAATGCACACTTTCAATCAGCTATAAATACCGTCATACCGGCGTTTATCGGCTATTTTTCTGTACGTTCAAGGACAGTAACGCTCTCAACATGTGTCGTCTGTGGGAACTGGTCGACCGGCTGGATCGGCTTAACCACGTGGTAACCCTGCTCGCCAAAGCGCTTGATGTCCCGCACCAGGGTGGCCGGGTTGCAGGACACGTAGATGACCTTCTGTGGCCCCATCTTACCGGTAGCCTCGATCAGCGATTCCGCTAGGCCCTTACGTGGCGGATCCACGATGACCACGTCTGGCTTCAGGCCCGCTGCCTGCCACTTGGAAAACTGTTCTTCCGCCTTGCCGACCACAAATTTGGCATTCTTGATCCCGTTGCGCTTGGCATTATGCTTGGCGTCCTCGATTGCGGCGGGCACGATTTCAACCCCGTAGACCTGCTTGGCATGCTTGGCCACCGCCAGAGAAATCGTTCCGATCCCACAGTAGGCATCAATCACGGTCTGACTGCCGTCCAGCCCAGCGTTGTCGATAGCCGTCTGGTAGAGGCGCTCGGTCTGTTGTGGATTGACCTGGTAGAAGGACAGCGGTGAAATTGCAAAGTCAATCCCCAGCAGCTGGTCGTGGATCTCGTCCTTGCCCCACAGCGTCTTGTCCTGGTCCCCCAGCAGGCGGTTGGTCCGCTTATCGTTAATGTTCTGGACAATGCTCTTGACCTCTGGCACCCCAGCCACGATACCTTTGACGATCTGATCCGCCATCGGCAGGCGCTTGGTGTTCGTGACCAGCACGACCATCACCTCATGGCTGTAGTAGCCCCGGCGCACCATCACCGTCCGAATTACCCCCTTGCCGGTCCGTTCATCGTACGGCGTCACGTGGTACTGACGTAGGAGATCACGAACCACCACGATGGCCTTATCGATCTGTGGATCTTGAATGTAGAAGTCCTCGATCGGCACCAGGGTGTGGCTGCCCCGCTTGTAGAAGCCGGTCTGGAGCTGGCCGTGCACAATCTTCACCGGTACTTGGGCCTTGTTCCGGTAGTGGTATGGTGTTTCCATCCCCATCGTCGGCAGGACGTCAATATCGTCCAAGTGAGCCTTCTCCAGGAGCTCCTTGATCTGGTGCTGCTTGAACTTCAACTGGGCTGCGTACTTCAGGTGGCCCAGCGGCGCAATCCCGGTTTGGATGTACTTCTTATCCTTTACGTCCACCCGGTCAGGACTCTTGGTCTGCCATTCCATCACCCGGCCCCAGGCAAAGTGGCTGGCCACCTTAGTGATCTTGACAGTGATCTTCTCACCTGGCAGGGCATTCGGCACGAAGACCGGGAAGTCATCAATCTTGACGACCCCGTTGCCCTCGTAGGTCAGGTCAACCACTTTGGCCGGGTACTCTTCATTCTTATGAACTGGAATATTTAGTTTCAAGGTTATTCCTCCGTTTTCTCGTAATTAGCTTCCCCTATTATAGCAGAAGCCCACAGTTAGCACAGAAAAATGGTGCTATGATATTTCCCATTATATAGAGCAAAAATCAACAGCGCGGTACACAAATGGACCCAAGTGTTTGGCTTCGCCGAACGCTTGGGTCCTATTTGTGCTCGCGGGGGCTCGAAGACGAAGTCGTAAACGACTTCTATCTCGCTCCCTCTTTTCATTTTACTTCTTATCTTCGCCGTTGATCTTATCGACACCCTCGACAAAGTCCTTCTCAACCCGCTTGAAGTCGGCCGATTCGGTGATCGCGTCGTCCGGAATCTCATCCAGGTTGGCAATCACTTCAAGGTGCTGCTTCAGATCGTGGAACTTCATTGGGGCATCTCCGCCGTATTCACCATCCAGGTTGATCATGATCCGGTCATCCTTGTTCAGCGGTGTCACTTCCACGTCCGTCGCCTTGGCATAAATGATCCCGGGATCACCAATGTGCTTCCCCTGGAGGGCCTTGGCCATCAGACTCATCATGTCGATCAGGCTGCTCTTCTTCACAATGATCATCGTGAACTTCCCGTCATCCAGGGAGGCGTCCGGAACGATCTGCTCGAAACCACCAACTGAGTTCGTCAGGGCCAAAAAGATCGTTGAAGCTTGACCACGGTACTCCTTATCGTCGTACTTGATGTCAACGTCAACCGGCTTAACCCGTGGCAGGAGTTCGGCTCCCTTAGCTAGGTAAGCCGCATAGCCGAACAGGGACTTCATCTGAGATGGGACGTCATAGGTCAACTCGGTCAAGGTTCCCCCGGCCGCAATGTTCATGAAGTAGTTGTCACCGGCCTGGCCGATGTCAATCTTGAACTTCTTGTTCTTACGGAGGATCAACTTGGCCGCCGCGATCGGATCATCACGCGGAATCCGCAGGGCCCGCGCATAATCGTTCGTCGTCCCGGCTGGAATGATGGCCATCGTTGGCCGGTGCTCCAGGCCGGCGATCCCGTTAACGACCTCGTTGAGCGTCCCGTCACCACCGGCCGCCACGATCAGGTCAAAGCCTTCCTCGGCCGCCCGGCGTGCCTCGTTCTTCGCGGAATTAGGTGCCGGAGTTGTTGCGAAGGCGCTGGTCTCGTAACCGGCCTTCTCGTAAATCGATAGGATGTCCACCAGATCATTGCGCAGGGCCTCCCGACCAGAAGTAGGGTTATAAATCACTCGCGCACGTTTTCGCATGACAATCCTCCTTCGATTACAGAGCAGCTAATGACTTCTTCAACAGCTGGGTAACCATCTGTGGGTTGGCCTTTCCACGGGTCTGCTTCATGATCTGACCCATCAGGAAGCCGAATGCCCGGTCCTTCCCGCTCTTGTAGTCGTCAATTGATTGTTGGTTGTTAGCCAGCACGTCGTCAACGATTGGTTGCAGTTGGGCTGGATCAGACAGTTGAACCAGGCCGTGTTCCTTAGCGTAGGCGCTTGGTTCTTCACCGTTCAGGATTCCCTTGAAGACCTTCTTAGCCATCTTGGAGGAGATGGTGCCGTCTTCGATCAGCTTAACCATCCCGGCCAGGTTGGCAGGGGTCAACTTGGTCTGTGGCAGGTCGAGGTGCTGGTCGTTCAGGTAGGAGTTCACGTCGTTCATCAGGTAGTTGGCAACCCGCTTTGGATCGCCACCATCCTTAACAGCTTCCTCAAAGAAGTCGGACATTTCCTTCGTCTGAGTCAGAACCATGGCATCGTAGTCAGTCAGACCGAGATCGTCAACGTAGTGCTTCCGCCGTTCACCTGGCATCTCAGGCATCTCGGCTTCGATCTCCTTGATCCATTCGTCACTGACGTTGAGGTCTGGAATATCTGGTTCTGGGAAGTAACGGTAATCGTCCGCCCCTTCCTTGGTCCGCATGGAAACCGTGGTCCCAGTTGGTTCGTCGTAACGACGGGTCTCCTGGGCAATGTGACCACCAGACATCAGGACGTTTTGGTGCCGCTTCTCTTCGAAAGCCAGGGCCTTGCGGACGTAGTTGAAGGAGTTGATGTTCTTCATTTCCGTCTTGGTCCCGAACTTGTCAGAGCCAACGGGCCGAATGGAGATGTTGGTGTCGACACGCATCGAACCTTCTTCCATCTTCACGTCAGAGATCCCAGTGAACTGGATCCGTTGCCGCAGAGCTTCCAAGTAGGCCACCGCTTCTTCTGGAGAAGCAATGTCGGGCTTGGAGACGATTTCGATTAGTGGCGTCCCCTGCCGGTTAAGGTCAACGTAGGAGTACTTGCTGGTGTGGGTGTTCTTACCGGCATCTTCTTCGATGTGCATCTCTTCGATCCCGATCTTCTTCTTCTTGCCATCGACTTCGATTTCGATCCAGCCATCGTGAGCAATTGGCGTGTCAGATTGGGTGATCTGGTAGGCCTTCGGGTTATCAGGATAGAAGTAGTTCTTCCGGTCGAAGTGCATGTGGTGTGCGATCTGGGCGTGCAGGGCCAGGCCGGCCATGATCCCATCACGAACAACCCCCTTGTTCAGGGTTGGCAAAACACCAGGGTACCCCCAGTCGATCACATTGGTATTGGCGTTTGGTTGGTCACCATATTCTACCGGTGATGGACTGTAGATCTTTGAATTCGTCTTTAATTCAACGTGGACTTCGAGCCCAATTGTTGTTTGAAAGTTCATCTTAGTTTTGGCCCCCTAACTTTGGTGCTTTCTTGTGGAAGTCAGTCGTCTGTTCGAAGACGTAACCAGCGTTGTAGATGGTCTGTTCATCGAATGGCTTACCGATGATCTGCAGACCAACTGGCATCCCGTTCTTGGCAGAGAAACCGGCTGGAACAGACATTGATGGCAGACCGGCCATGTTAACTGGCACGGTCAGGACATCGTTCATGTACATCTTCTTTGGATCGTCGATTTCGGCCCCAATCTTGAAGGCAGTCGATGCACCAGTAGCCCCAAGAATCAGGTCGTGGTCCTTGAAGACGTCATCAAAGTCTTGGGCAATCAGGCGACGAACCTTAGCGGCCTTGTTGAAGTAGGCATCGTAGAAACCAGCAGACAGGGAGAAGGTCCCCAACATGATCCGGCGTTTAACTTCTTCACCGAAGCCTTCAGAACGAGAACGAACGTAGACGTCTTCCAAGTTCTTAACATCCTTAGCCCGGAAGCCATAACGAATACCATCGTAACGTTGCAGGTTAGATGATGCTTCAGATGATGCCAGAATGTAGTATGCCGGTACCCCGTACTTGGTGTGTGGCAGGCTGACTTCATCGATAACGGCACCCTGAGATTCAAGGTGATCCAGGGCGGCCTTGATAACGTCGTGAACGTCTTCGTCTAAGTCATCGAAGTATTCCTTTGGTACGGCAATCCGCAGACCCTTAACACTGGTGCTGTCGTTCAAGTTAGCAGCCCAGTCGGGAACTTCCTTGAGAGAAGAGGTCATGTCGTGTTCATCGTTCCCGGCAATCAGGGAAGTCAGGTAGGCATTGTCCTTAACGGTCCGGGTCAACCAGCCGACCTGGTCAAAACTGGAACCGAAGGCAATGATTCCCCAACGAGAAACCCGGCCGTAAGTTGGCTTCATACCAACCACGCCGTTGAAGGAGGCTGGCATCCGGATGGAACCACCGGTATCAGTACCGAGGGCCCCGAGGACATCCCCCGCCGCAACAGCAGCTGCAGAACCACCTGAAGAACCGCCGGGTACCCGGGTCAGGTCCCATGGGTTATGGGAAGTGAAGAAGGCGGAGTTTTCCGTTGAAGACCCCATGGCGAATTCATCCAGGTTAGTCTTACCAACGTTGATGTAACCAGCCTTGTTCAGCTTGTCCACAACAGTAGCGTCGTAAACGGGGTTGAAGTGCTCCAACATCTTGGAAGCGGCCGTCGTCGTCAGGCCCTTCGTCAAGATGTTATCCTTAACTGCCAGTGGAACACCAGAGACCAGTTGGTCAGCGGCAATCCCGGCTTCGTCAATTTCCTGGGCCCGCTTCATGGCCGCATCCTCATTCAGGTTGATGAAGGCCTTGACCTGGTCTTCGTTACCCTTGATGTGGTCGAAGGTTTCCTTGGTCAGTTCCGTGGCGCTGATCTTCTTGTTAACCAGGTCATCGTGCAACTGGGTCAGATCGGTTTGATAGAAATCCATTATTCGCCGTCCTCACTTTCATCAATGATTGCTGGAACCTTAATGTAGCCGCCATCAGTGTCTGGGGCGTTCTTCAAGAGTGCCTCGACTTCTTCCTTTGATGATTTAACGGCCTTGTCTTCACGCATCACGTTGACCCGGTCGGTAGCTGAAGTCATTGGTTCAACTCCATCGGTATCAACGGCAGTGAGGTCTTCAAACATGTCAATAATGCTTCCTAATTGAGTGGTAAACTTACCCAGCTCATCCTTGGGGAATTCAAGCTTAGCAAGTTCAGCAACGTGTTCTACTTGTTGCTCAGTGATTTTACTGGCCATTCTCTCTACCTCTTTTCCAGTAATTTTGTATACATACAATTTATAATTTTAGCACAGAATAGCATTAATTTTTATCAAAGCACCCCGATAAATCAAAAATCAGCCGGACCGGGTAAACCGATCAAGCTGATTTGTCAATTTTAGTATGATGTCAGGATGTGTGTCCGGAAGGTATCCGAGCCGGCGTCCCGGTAAACAATCGCCTGCATCTCGGAGTCGGACTGGATCCGGATATCAATTGGAATCCCATTTGGCAGGTACTTCTTAGCGGCCCGCGCAATGTATTGGGTAAAGCTGGTAATCTCAGATTGGCTGTAGAATTGAGTCGTCACGGTGATGTGCATCCCATCCAGCTGACCATTATTGTACTGAGCCTGGGCTGTAACCCCACTCAAGTTAGGGAAGAAGCTCTGAATTTGACTCTTAAAGTTAGAGAAGCTGTCGTTGTCAGTTTGGCTAGCGCTTCCCGTGGAGCTAGACGTACCACCGGCCTTTGGTAGAACCACGGTCTTGTAGTTCAGCTTGTGCCAATTATTGATCGTGCTACCGCTGTTCTTACTGTAGGCAAAGAAGCTCCCACCAACCAGGCTATCATCAGGAGCCTGCTTGTAGAGGGCGATCACGATTGGCACATTACCAACACCGGACCGCTTCCGAACCCGTTTCAAGACCTTTTCTGCGGCAATTTCCCCCTGCCGCTTAACCTCAGCATCACTGATCTTCTTGGTGTAGCTTGGACCGTCAGTCTTCTTCTTGTAGTTGTATTCAGAGTTGATCCCGATCCCGATGGTCATCCCCCGCAGCTTCATGGAGTTATCACTGTCTTCCATGTAGTCCTGCTCTTCGATCTGCTGAACGTATTCTGGATTTGGATCGCTCTTCTTCCCCTCGGCTGGGTTCAGACCAGCCGGGTTATCCTTCGTCTTCCGGCCGAGCCAACTCTCGATTGTATTGGTGTTCAGGTACTGCCCTTCCTGGAAAATGTAATTCTTCGGTGAGAAGACCCGCTTTGAAACTTGGGTCAAGCCGTTTTCAAAACTCTTCAAGTTGTACTGATTATCGTTTTGGCTAACGTTAATTCCCCGCGCCTTACTGGTCTTGTAACGACCGCCTTGAATTACCCCTTGGTAGTTGCCACTACCCGAACCAGTCGTGGTGTAATTCTTAGACGAGGATGAGTGACCGCCGCATGATGCCAGGACCAGACTGGTCATCAAAATCATGGTGGCAGCGGTGATTTTCTTTAGTTTCGCATTCACGTTTAATCTTCCTCCTGCATTGCTTGGTGGAACCGGGCTTCGTCCCAAATGGTAATGCCGAGATCCTGGGCCTTCGTCAGTTTACTACCGGCGGCCGTTCCTGCAATGACAATGTCTGTTTTCTTTGATACGCTTCCAGTTACCTTGGCACCGTGAGCCTCCAACCATTGCTTGGCCGCCCCCCGGGTCATCTCTTCCAGTTTCCCAGTCAAAACCACCCGGCGGCCATTCCACTCACTGTCGGTGGTTGTTGCCGCGGTAGGTCCCTGATAGCTGAAGTTAATCCCGGCATCCCGAAGCTCGTCAATCAGTGCCACCACCTGCGGATTAGCAAAGTAGGTGTGGACACTCTCGCCGATAATGGGACCAATGCCATCAACCGCTGCCACCTCATCGGCAGTAGCGGCCATCAGCTGGTCAAGGTTACCAAAATGCGCCATGATCTGCCGCGCTGCCTTGGCGCCGACGTGACGAATCCCAAGGCCAAATAATAAGCGCTCGACAGAATTATTACGACTATTGTCGATTGATGTCAATAGGTTATTGGCTGATTTGTCCCCAAATTTATCTAATGTTAACAATTGGTCATAATTTAACCGGTATAAGTCGGCTACATCATGAACCAGTTTTTTGTCCCAAAGCTGCTGGATGATCTTTGGTCCCAGGCCATCAATGTTCATCGCATTCCGGGAGGCAAAGTGGGCCAGGCCCTCCTTGATCTGGGCCGGGCACATCGGGTTGATGCAGCGCAGAGCCACCTCATCGTCCAAGTGGACCAGTTCGGCGCCACAGACGGGACATTGGGTAGGAATCTCGTATTCCTGGCTGTCAGTAGGTCGCTTCTTGAGATCGACCCGCGAAATTTCTGGAATAATGTCACCGGCTTTGTGCAAGTAGACGGTATCACCGAGGCGGATATCCTTCTCCCGCAGGTAATCCGGGTTATGGAGAGAAGCTCGGCTGACCGTGGTCCCGGCTAGCTGAACTGGATCCATCACGGCGGTTGGCGTCACGTTGCCAGTTCGACCAACCGTCCAGACGATGTCGCGAACGACCGTTGCCTGCTCCTCCGGTGGAAACTTGTAGGCAATCTCCCAGCGTGGCACCTTCACCGTGTTCCCAAGGGCATTCTCCGTGGCTAGGTCGTTAACCTTTTCGACGATTCCATCGATCCCGTAGGACAGCTGGTCACGTTGGGCAGTGTACTCGTCAATGTAGGCCGCGATCTCAGCCTCGTTGTGGACCACCCGGTTATTCGGGTTGACACTGAAGCCGAGTTCACGCATCCGGTCAAGAGCGCCCGCCTGAGTTGTCACCCCGAGTTTCTGGTATTCCGGAACATAGTACATGAAGGTCGCTAGGTCCCGCTTAGCCGTCACCTTGGGATCGAGCTGGCGCAGGCTCCCCGCCGCAGCATTCCGCGGGTTGGCAAAAACAGGTAGCCCCGCCGCCTCCCGTTCTTGGTTCAATTTCACGAAGGACGCCTTGGGCATGTAACACTCACCACGGAACTCCAGGGTCAATGGTTCCGACAACTGGTGAGGGATCGACTTGATCGTCATCACGTTGGCGGTCACGTCCTCACCGATCGTCCCGTTCCCCCGGGTTGAGCCCTGGACGAGCTTCCCGTTCTCGTAGACCAGGGAAAGGGAGAGTCCATCGATCTTAAGTTCCAGGTTGTATTCCGGCTCCACCGTCACGTCGCCGTTCTCCTGCTGGCGGCGGTTGAAGTCCATCAGTTCATCTACCGAGAAGACATCCCCCATTGACAGCATCGGAATATCATGGTGGACCTTGGTCAGTTGGGTGGTTACCGCCCCACCGACCCGTTGCGTTGGCGAGTCAGAGGACTTTAACTCAGGGAACTGACTCTCCAACTCAACCAGGCGTTGGTAGGCCCGGTCGTAGACGTAATCCTCAACACTAGGGTTGTCCTGCTCGTAGTACTCCTTCCCCCACTGTGTGAGTTGCTTTCTTAGAGGGACAATCTCCTTCTTGGCCGCATCCAGACTAAGCTGGCTTACTGGTACTTGTTTATCCATTTTATGGCCTCACTTCTATCAATCAACTTTAGTTATCGGGGCGAAACTGGCCAGGAGCCGCTTAACACCTTGTTGTGGGAAGGCAATATCAAGCTCCATGTCGTTGCCAGTACCGCTGACCTTGACCACGGTACCCTGGCCCCACTTCTTGTGTTGAACCTTATCACCGGTCTTCCAGCTGACCTTATCGGCGCCGGTACCGGTATTAGTAACTGGCTTAACCCGCTTGCCGGCATCACGATAACTGTGTGTGGTCCGGGCAGAACGCTGATTCCATTGCGAACGTTGCGCCTGCTGGGACTGGTAAGTACCAGCTGTGGCCGCATTCTTCTTGCCAAATGGCAGCTTTCCCTCGCTCAGGTCATCACCCTCGTTACTGTTTTCAAACTGCAACAGATCGGGGTTGATCTCCTCCACGAAACGGGACGGCTGGTTGCGTTGGATCCGGCCATACAGCAGCCGGGAGAAGGCGTTCGTCAGGTAGAGCTTCTTCTTGGCCCGGGTGATTCCCACGTATGCCAAACGCCGCTCTTCCTCCAGCTCGTCGTCTTCCAATACGGCCCGGGAGAGTGGGAAGATCCCCTCTTCCATCCCGACTAGGAAGACCACGGGGAATTCTAGCCCCTTGGCCGCGTGGAGGGTCATTAAGGTGACTGCTGGAGCCTGCTCGTCAACATCGTCCTGATCAGAAACCAGGGCCAGATCAGCCAGGAAGTTGGTGATCTTCTGCAGGTTATCATCGGTGCCGTCCTTGTGCTTCTCATCATATTCCTGGGTTACAGACTTGAATTCGTCCAGGTTCTCCCGCCGTGCTTGGGCCTCAAGATTCTTATCCTGGTCCAACATCTTGTTGTAGCCACTCAGCTCGAGAATCTGGTCAGTCAGGTCCGTCAGGTTCAGGTACTCAGCCTGCTTAGTCAAGTTGCGCATCAACTCGCCAAACTCGGCAATCTTATTCCGCGTCCGGGTGGTGATCTGGTTGGCGATGTCAACATTTTCGGCCGCCTGAAGGAGGGACCAGCCATTATCGTTGGCAAACTCCCGCAAGTGCTCGACACTGGTCATCCCGATTCCCCGCTTAGGCGTATTGACGACCCGAGTGAAGCTCATCGAGTCCTGAGGGTTAACGATCAGGGTCAGGTAGGCCAGGACATCTCGAATTTCCTTCCGGTCATAGAACTTGTGGCCGCCGACCATGGTGTATGGCACGCTGCTCTTCAGAAAGGTTTCTTCGATCACCCGCGACTGAGCGTTAGTCCGGTAGAGGATCGCAAAGTCATTGTAGTGATAACCGTGCTTTTCCTGTTCCTCCTTGATCTTGGAAACAATGAACTGGGCTTCATCGTGCTCACTCTGGGCCCGGTAGTAAGAGATCTTCTCCCCTTTACCATTTTCCGTCCAGAGGTTCTTCTTCCGCCGGTTGACATTGTTGACGATGACCTCGTTGGCCGCGTCCAAGATATTTTGCGTAGACCGGTAGTTTTGTTCCAGCATGACCGTCTTGGCTTGTGGATAATCGTGCTCGAAGTTCAGGATGTTGTTCATGTTGGCACCCCGCCAGCCGTAGATACTCTGATCGGCATCCCCAACTACGCAGAGGTTCTGGTAGCGCTGGGCTAGCAGGTTAACCAGCCGGTACTGGGCATCGTTGGTGTCCTGGTACTCATCGACATGAATGTAATGGAACTTGTTTTGGTAGAACTCCAGGGTCTCCTGGTCCTGCTCAAACAGCTCGATCGTCTTCATGATCAGGTCATCGAAGTCGAGGGCCTGGTTGGCTTCCAGCTCCTGCTGGTAGAGCTTGTAGGCCCGGGCCACCATATTCTCAAACATGCTGTTGGCCTTGTCACTATACTGTGCCGGAGTCAGCAGGGCGTTCTTGGCGTTGGAGATCTCACTGAGGATGCTGCGGGGGTCGAACTTCTTCGTGTCGATGTTCAATTCGGCACAGATCCGCTTCATCAGCGTCCGTTGCTCACTGGTGTCGGCAATCGTGAATGCCCGGTTGTAACCGATCTTCTCGATGTCGCGGCGCAGGATCCGCACGCACAGGGCGTGGAAAGTCGAAACCCAAACATCCTGGGCACTCTCACCGAGCAGTTTGCCGACCCGCTCCTGCATTTCCTTGGCGGCCTTGTTAGTGAAGGTGATCGCCAAAATGTTCCAGGGAAGGACTCCCTTCTCCTCAATCAGGTAGGCGACCCGGTGAGTCAGCACCCGGGTCTTCCCGGAACCTGCCCCGGCCATTACCAGTAGCGGTCCTTCGGTGGTCACCACCGCCTCGGCCTGTTTGTCGTTCATTCCTTCTAAAAGCTCTTGACTATTATTCACGCCGTTACCGTCCTCTCTTAAAAAATCATCGTCTAACATTATACCAAATAATCATCCATCTTGGGTCGAAACACGCACCCGAATTCCGCGTCTTTCTTGTCCCCATGAGGCTGACCATGCTAAAATAATCTGTTTTGTAAATTGATGACACCTAAGGAGGAATTGTGTGGATAAGTTATTTGAAAACACCTCAATCAAACGCGCCTACTTCATCCTCGCCCTACCGGTAGTCATGAGTATGGCCGTCACGATCATCTACAACATGGTCGATACGTTCTTCGTTGCCAAGACCGGAAACCCCAACCTGGTCGCTGGGGTCTCCCAGGGGGCGCCGATCTTCACCCTGATGATTGCCATCGGGGATATCTTCGGCCTCGGGGGAAGTTCCGTGATCTCCCGACTCTTCGGTGAACGCCGTGATAAGACCGCCCGCTACGTCAGCGGTTACTGCTTCTATGCCTCGATTGCCTGTGGACTGGTCGTCACGGCCCTGATGTTTATCTTTCAGACGCCGGTCCTCCACATGCTTGGTGCATCGCCGGCCACCTGGAAATACGCCCGGGAATACTACCTGGTAATTGCGGGCGGGGCCACCTTCATCATCTTCGGCCTGTCCCCTAACAACATCCTGCGGACTGAGGGCCTGGCAACCCAGGCGATGATTGCCAGCATCACTGGGACTGGGATCAACGTTGTCCTCAACCCAATCTTTATTTTCACCTGTGGACTTGGAGCAGCCGGATCCGCACTGGCTACGGTAGTCAGCAACGTTATCGCCGACATCCTGATGGTCTACTACCTGCGCACGAAGAGTAAGAAGTTGACCACTTCCATTCACGAAACCAAGATCAGTGGCAAACTCCAGCGGGAAATCTACGCGATCGGGATTCCGGCTTCGGTAACCAATATCATGGTGACCTTCGCCACCGCCCTCACCAACCGCTACCTGATTGCATACGGGGCCAACAGCGTGGCCGCCATGGGGATCGCCATGAAGGTCAACACGGTCATCGTTATGGTGATGGTCGGTTTTGCCTTTGGTGCCCAACCATTAATTGGTTATACCTACGGGGCTCGCGATGAACGGCGCTTCAAGGAAACATTGCGGTTCGACATGAGTGTTGTTGCCGGCCTGGCCATCGTCTTGACAGCCCTGATGATGGTCCTGGCACCGCAAATTATCCGGTTGTTCATGCGGGATCCGGAGATTGTCCGGGAAGGAACCGGGATGCTACGCTGGCTCGCTTCATCTACGACCATCGCCGGGATCATCATGGTCCTCACCACCACTTTCCAGTCAATGGGTAAGGCCACGCCCGCCTTCTGGCTATCGTTTAGCCGGCAGGGACTGATCTTCGCCGTCGCCATTGTGGTCCTGAGTCACTTCTTCGGTTACACCGGAGTTCTGGCTGCCCAAGCATGTGCCGACGTCCTCACCCTGGTTTTGGCCGTCTTCCTTTATCACAAATATCAACCTCACTTTAAGAAGTAACGACAAAGAGCTCTTAGTGCCTATCAAACGCAGGCACTAAGAGCTCTTTTTTATTTATTGGTTATTTTCTTGGTCTTCGCTAATCTGTTCCTTCCAGACCTCGGTATCGTCAACCTGGTTCTCCAGGTCAATCAGATTATCACTACCAGTGACCCAGACAAAGCCGAGGATGCTCTGGTCATCCCCGTCCTGGTCATTAAAGAAACGGAACTGCCAGTTGTTCTTTAACAACCACTGGCGCTGAATAGCCAACTGCTGGTACTTGCGCACAACCATCAGCAAACCCACCTGCAAAGGCTGAACCTGGTGGAGGGGCATTCCCACTGCAGCACGGATCTGCTCTTCATACTGGTCAACGTTAGTGGTGGTGTCATAAACATTGGCAATCGAGGTCAAGCCCAATTCAATATTCTTAACATACAGGGTTCCCGTTCCGGTTACATAGAAGTTTACCGAGAAGACACCTTGGTACTGAAGCGAGCCCGCCACGCTCTTCACGATCCGTTGCATCTCAGTTAGTAGGTCATCGTTGACATCGGCCGGTGCAGCCACGGAAACCAGCTGCCGGTCAGCGGTAAAGTGGAGCTTGGCCAGTGGAAAAATCTCAGTATCTTCACCATCAGTCGCGGCCGTCATCGTATACTCGTTCGTGTGGTCGATCCAGGACTCCAGCAGGTAGGTTCCAGTCTCAATGAAGTCGGCCGCCCGGACAATGTCAGACTGCCGCTTGATGATCATTGATTGTTCACCAATTCCCCGCTGGATTGGCTTCAGCAGAGCTGGGTAACCAATCGAATCAATCGACTGGTAGACATCATCCAAGCTGACCACCGTGACATAGGGAGCAATGTTGATGTTGACCTGATCGAGGAAGGCCCGTTCCATTAGCCGGTCCTGAATAATCTCCAGACCGTTGATTCCCTGTGGAACAGCAGCATACTGGTTCAGGTAGTGCAGGACCCGGGCATCGACGTTTGGCGTCTGATAGATAATTGCGTCACATGACTCACCAAACTGCGCTAATTTAATCTTATCATTGTATGCACCGACGATGGTCTCGTCAGCCATCTTCGTGATCGCCGGTTGGGCATGGTCAACGTAGACGATCACGTTGAAGCCTGCCTTCTTCGCTGTCGCAATCAGGGCGCCCCCGTTACGATTGACGGCGATAATTCCCAGGGTACTTCCTGGATAAAAAGCATTCCTCTTCATTCTTAAGCTCCTTTCGTTACCTAGTCGGGCATAAATTCAATCTGATTATCCTTGAGGGACTTGATCCGTGCGAGGGACTCCAGACGGATGCCGCGATCTCGCAGTTCCTTGGCACCAGGCTGGAAGCTCTTTTCAATCACGATTCCAGCCCCGGCAACATCAACACCAGCTTGGTCGGCAATCTCCAGCATCCCCTCAACGGCCTGACCATTTGCCAAGAAATCATCGATCAGTAAAACCTTATCGTCTGGTGAGACGTACTTCTTGGAGATTGAGATCCGGTTAGTCGTCTTCTTAGTGTATGAGTAGACGTCAGCCACGTACATATTTTGGTTCAACGTCAGGCTCTTGTGCTTACGGGCAAAGATCACGGGAACGTTCATTGCCAGTCCTGTCATCACCGCTGGAGCAATTCCTGATGATTCAACCGTCCAGATCTTAGTAACCCCTTCATCAGCAAAGAGCTTAGCAAACTCCTGGCCCACGTGCAGCATCAGCTGTGGATCAACTTGGTGGTTCAGAAAGGCATCAACCTTCAGGACGTTGCCTGGCAGAACCGTCCCGTACTCTCTAATCTTTTCCTCTAGTTCACGCATCGTTGTTACTCCCCTTTATTGATTACTTATCATAATTATATAACTTATAGGTCTTAATTACCGAAATTAATTTTTGAGCGTAGTTTGGATCGGTTGCGTAGCCAGCATCCTGGAGAGCCCTAGCCGCCTCCTGGTAGTTGCTGGCCTTAACCACTCGATCGTAATTCTGCTTGTTAGTATCGGTCCCCGTCAGCATCAGCTTGGTGTGATCACGAATCGAATCGCTCCAACTGTCATAGACCCGGAACCGCCCCTTAGTCACGATCCATTTACCGTTGATGTATTCCTTGGTAGTCAGCTCTCGAGAGTTGGGACCGGTTCCCTTAATTCCAAAGAGGTTGTGGTACTGTGACGCCAGCTTACTCGTCCCCCACTGTGACTCCAGGATCGCCTGGGCAATCGTGATTGAGGCGTAGACGTGATAAGTATTTTGCATTGCCTGAGCTTCAGGTGCAACCTGCTTAATGAAAAGTTCCTTTGCCTGGCGGTCACGTTCCTGAGCTTGCCGTTCAATCCGCTGCTGGTTCCAAATCCGATAGAAGTGGTGACCAGCATAAACTCCTAAGAAGATTACAATAACGACTAAGATCCACACCGTTGCCTTGGTAGACGAACGGCGTTTTTTTGTTTTCCTTCGCTTTGCCAAAAAATGGGCCTCCTTTATCCTACTAGCTCTTAATTGTAGCAAACTAAACCCACTTTGACGTTAAATTTTAAACAAAAATAAGAACTCAGTCCAATTGACTGAGTCCTTATTCAGAAATGTCTTCTAGTGGAACTGCATCCCACCATCGACAATGATGGTTTGACCAGTAATGTAGTTGGAGTCGGGGCCAGCCAGGAAGCCAACCGCATTGGCAACGTCCTCTGGTTCAGAGAGCCGCTTCAAAGCGATGTTCTTGGCAAAGGTCTGCATCCCCCATTCATCACTCTTACCAGCGTTCTTACCAACCTGGTGCGCGATGTCGTACATCATTGGGGTCTTAACAATCCCTGGTGCATAGGCATTGACGGTAATCCCTTCGTCGGCTAAGTCTTGGGCTGCTACCTGGGTGATCCCCCGGATAGCAAACTTGGTACCGGAGTATAGGGCCAGGTTCGGGTTACCAACAACCCCCGCCTGTGAGCTGGCGCTGATGATCTTACCACCATGGCCCAACTTCTTGAAGGCCTGGTGAGCTGCCTGGATACCCCAGAGAACACCACCGACGTTAACCCCGTAGACCTTACGGAATTGTTCTGGGGTGATCGTGTCAATCGGCGTAGTTGGGCCCAAGCCGGCATTGTTGACCATGACGTTAAGGTCACCAAAGTGGTCAACAGTTTGATCAACAGCTGCAAAGACGGCGTCTCGGTCGGAAACATCAGCCACGATTGGTAATGCTTCGCCACCCTTGGCCTCAAGTTCCTTAGCAGTTTCGTCCAGTTTGTCCTTCTCGAGGGCCACGAGCGTTACTGCAAAGCCGTCGTGAACAAGGCGTTCGGCAATCGCCTTACCGATTCCCTGACTACCACCAGTAACAATTGCGACTTTCTTAGCCATTAGAGATTACCTCCTTAATTATCCAAAAACAATCAACATGTTTATTATAATGGAAGCGCTATCAAATATAAAGGGTAATTATCAAATTTTTAATAGTTTTAGGAAAATAAAAAAGCACCGACCATATAGTCGATGCTTTTAAATATTGAAGCGATAATCGAATATTAACGCTTACTGAATTGAGCAGCCTTACGAGCCTTCTTCAGACCTGGCTTACGACGTTCCTTCATACGAGGGTCACGAGTCAAAAGACCGGCCTTCTTCAGGGCGTCACGGAAGTCAGGGTCAACGCTGAGGAGTGCACGGGCGATACCGTGACGAACAGCGCCGGCTTGACCGGAGAATCCACCACCATTGATGTTAGCGATAACGTCGTATTGACCGTTAGTCTTAGTAACATCGAATGGTTGGTTTACGATAGCACGTAAGTTGGCAAATGGAATGTAGTCTTCAATTGCCTTGCCGTTCATCGTAATCTTACCTGAACCTGGTACTAAGCGAACACGTGCGGTTGCGTCCTTACGCCGACCAGTACCACTGTATTGTACTTGTTGAGCCAATTCCATTCCCTCCTTAGATTAAGTTCGTAATGTCCAATGCTTCTGGCTTTTGAGCAGCATGACTGTGGTCTTCACCAGCGTAAACATGCAGCTTCAAGCCCATCTTGTGACCCAGGGAGTTGTGTGGAAGCATACCCTTGATAGCAGTTTCCAGTAACTTTTCTGGTTCCTTAGCACGGAAGTCACCGGCAGTCCGTTCCTTCAAACCACCAGGGTAGTTTGAGTGACGGTAGTACTTCTTTTGAGAAGCCTTCTTACCAGTTAACTTAACTTGCGCAGCGTTGATAACAATAACATTGTCACCAGTATCAACGTGTGGAGTAAATGTTGGCTTGTTCTTACCACGCAGGATTGATGCGACGACGGTGGCCAGACGACCCATTGGGACATCCTTAGCATCGACAACGTACCACTTGCGATCAACTTCACCAGGTTTTGCGATGTATGTCGTTCTCACGATTAAGTCCTCCAATTTTGTTTTTCTTTTACATATAATAGTGTACCGAGTTATTAGATGGAAAAGAAATACCAAGTGCTAGTATACCTTCTTCTGCCCCTGGCGTCAATCATTTTCCATAATCCACCGATACTAAATACAGGCCACTCGCCGGGGCGGTCATCCGGGCCTGGGTCCGATCCTTGGCCGCCAGGACCCGCTTGACGTCGCTGACCGGCCGCTGGTTACTGCCAACCTCCAACAGGAAAGCTACCATAATCCGTATCTGGTTGTAGAGGAAGCCGTTCCCCGTGAATTCGAAGATTACCTCGTTGTCATGTTCATCTCGATAGATCTTGACCTTCTCGATTCGCCGAACATTGCTCTTGGCCTGACTCCCCGACGCCACAAAGGAAGTGAAGTCATGCTCACCAACGAAGTCCTTAGCGGCCGCCTTCATCTTTGCCATGTCGAGGGGGTACTTGAAGTGGGCCGTATAGTTGCGCTTAAACGGATTGACGAACTCCCCCTGATCAACCCGATAACGGTAGGTCTTGCGGTGGGCACTGTAGCGGGCGTGGAAGTCCGAATCGACCAGTTCCGCCTTCTTGACCAGGATGTCGAGGGGCAGGATGCTGTTGAGGGCTTTACGCATCGAGTCATTGCTCAGGTGGTAAGGGATATCGAAGTGGGCCACCTGATTGAGGGCGTGAACTCCAGCATCAGTGCGTCCTGAACCGATCACTGGGATAGCCGGTGTCGGGTGCTTAGCAATCTTATTGACGGCGTTCTTTAATGTCTGCTCCACCGTGCGCTTGTGGGGCTGAATCTGAAAGCCAGAAAAGTTAGTGCCATCGTAGGCAAAGGTAATTTTATAACGATACAAGGTTAAAGTAACCCTCCTCTGATCAAGAATAGGATGACGGTCACCAAGACCATCAAGATAAATGTCATGGTGTCAGACCCCTGCCAATGCAGCTGACGGAAGTGGGTCCGTGGACTATCGGGATCATAGCCCCGCGCCTCCATGGCAGTTGCCAGGTCCTCCGCCCGTTTGAAGGAGTTCACAAACAACGGAATCAGGACCGGTACCAGGTGTTTAACTCGCTTCACCAGGTTCCCCTGGTGGAAATTCATCCCCCGGGATCGCTGGGCATTGGTAATCTTCCCCGCCTCATCCATGATGGTTGGGATAAAGCGCAGGGCGATCGACAGCATCAGGGTGATCTGGTTGACCGGTACTTTTAAGAACTTCAGTGGCCGCATGAACCAATCTAGCCCATCCGCAATCCGCAGGGTCGGGGTCGTCGCGGTGAGAACTGTCGAGGCAGTGATGATGACCATGAACCGGTAGAAGATAATCAGTGAATTAACTAGCCCGTCATGGGTAATTGACATAATTCCCCAATGCCAGTAGAGTTTACCACCGCTACTAAAGAGGACCTGAAAGACAACCGTAAACACGATCACCCAGGCCAGTGGTCGCAGTCCCTGCCAATACTGGCGAAGACTGACGTGGCTCAGCAGCATCGCGCATAACAGGGCTGCCAAGAGCCAGAGACTGGTTCCCCAACTATTAGCGAAGAACACCAGGACAACGTACCAGACACACATTAATAACTTCATCCGCGGATCCAGCCGGTGTAGGGGCGAATCAATTGGGACATAGCTCCCGAAGACAATCTTATTGTTCACCGTGCTCCCCCCCTAACTTAGCAGCCAGCTGGTCAGCCAACGCATCAATACTGAGGGCCGGATCAATCTTTAATCCGGCATCACGCAGCCGGTGTGACATTGCCACAGCGGCTGGTACGTTGAGGTGGTTAGCATCCAAAAAGGCGGGATCAGCAAAGATCTCACTTGGCGGTGCGCTCTTCACCAGGTGCCCTTGGTTCATCACCACCACCTGATCAGCATAGCGGGCCACCTGATCCATCTGGTGGGTAATCAGTAAAATGGTCGTCCCGGCTGCGTGAAGTTGAGCAATATTAGTCAGCAATCGATCAGTGGCGGCCGCGTCTAGCCCTGCTGTCGGCTCATCTAGGATTAGGATGGCCGGCTTCATAGCTAGCACTCCAGCAATGGCGACCCGCCGCATCTGTCCACCAGACAGCGCAAAGGGAGACCGATCCGCAAAATCTGCAGGGAGTCCCACTAGTTTCAGGGCCTCTGGGACGGCCGCCTGAACCTGTTCACTTGACCAGCCCAGGTTGGTGGGCCCAAAGGCAATATCCTGGCCAACCGTCTCCGCAAAGAGTTGTTGCTCAGGAAATTGAAAGACGTAGCCGACATGACGACGAAGCTGGGCCAGGTCTTCCGGCGACGACTGAGCATTGACAGTAGCCGTCCCCACCTGAATCTGACCGCTGGTTGGCTTGCCTAACCCATCGATTAACGAGACCAGCGTCGACTTGCCACTCCCGGTATGACCAACAATGCCGACAAAGCTCCCGGCAGCAATCCGCAGGTTCACATCATCCAGGGCGGGACGGATATTCTGATTTGAATAATTAAAGCTAACATTCTTAATCACAATTTCTGGCATAACCATTCCACCATTTCCTGTTCTGTGAAATACCGTGCTGGCACTGCTACTCCCCGGTCCGCCAACGCTTGACGAAGGGCCTGCCCGGCCGGGATACCAACCCCAATTTGCCGCAGAAGTTCTACATCCTGCAAGACCTTAGCTACCGGACCCTGCCGGATAATTTTCCCTTGATCCAATACCACTACCCGATCTGCAATCGCCATCTCAGCGGGATCATGAGTGATTGAAATAATCGTGTACTTCTGCTGGGTCCGTAATTGCTTAAGCAGGTTAAGAACCAGTTGCCGACCAGCTGGATCCAGCATACTGGTAGCCTCATCTAAAATGATGATCTTAGGTTCTAGGGCCAGGATACCAGCAATTGCTACCCGTTGTTTTTGCCCCCCGGAAAGCATTGCTGGTTCGGCATCAGCCAGCTGGGCCATATCAACGGCAGCTAAGGACTGCTGAATGCGAGTTTGCATCTCATCTCGTGGCACCTGGCGATTTTCCAGACCAAATGCCACATCATCAGCAACGGTCGCCCCGACGAATTGGTTATCAGGGTTCTGAAAGACAATCCCCACCTGCTGATGTACCCGGGTCATATTTTTCTCAGTTACCGGTAAGTCACCAACGGTAATCTGACCCTGCTGGGGGATCAGGAGGCCATCAATCAAACGGGCCAGGGTACTCTTCCCGCTCCCGTTATGCCCAATAATTGTTGTCCACTCTCCCTGGGGAAAGCCAAGGCTAACATCATCAAGGATCAGTCGATCAGTATTGGGGTATTGAAATCGAACATTTGTCAGTGTGACTGCATCCACCGTGCGCCCTCCTCGTATAGTTAATAGTATTATTTTAACAGCGAACGCTTATCATCAAAAGCATTTAAACTAAAAAATCACTTACCACCGAGGTGCGCGGGGTTTCCGCATTCGAGCTAGACTAGGGATCGCTCCCACCATCGTAACGCTCTATACCACCGATGATAGTGATTCTTTATTACGTATTTAGTTATTGGTCGACAAGATTAGTCAACGAATTCCAAAATAACCATTGGTGCGCCGTCACCACGACGAGGCATCGTCTTCAGAATCCGCGTGTAACCACCTTGACGGTCAGCATACTTTGGAGCAAGTTCTTCAAACAAGTGTTGAAGAGCAGATTGAATCCGAATGTTGTCGCCATCTTCCTTAACGTCAGCAACGACGTTCCGGATGTAAGCAGCAGCCTTACGCCGGGATGCAAGATCACCATGCTTGGCAAGCGTGATCATCTTATCAGCAGTCTTACGAACTTCCTTAGCCCGTGCTTCGGTAGTGGTAATTTGACCATTAACAATTAAATCAGTAGTTAAATCACGTAATAAAGCTTTACGTTGTGAACTTGTACGTCCTAATTTACGGTAACTCATGAAGTGGTTCCCTCCTTTGCAATTGGTGTTAATTAATCATCTTGGCGGAATGAAACACCGAGATCATTTAACTTAAGCTTAATTTCTTCTAATGACTTCTGTCCTAAGTTCCGAACCTTCATCATGTCCGAAACAGTCCGATCAGTCAATTCCTTAACGGTGTTGATGCCGGCACGCTTGAGGCAGTTGTATGACCGTACAGAAAGGTCAAGTTCTTCAATCGTCATTTCAAGCATCTTTTCCTTGTGGGTTTCTTCCTTTTCAACCATCACTTGGGCATTTTGTGCTTCTTCAGTGAGATCCACAAACATAGCCAGGTGTTCAGTCAAAATCTTAGCCCCAAGACTAACCGCTTCGGTTGGTGTTAATGAACCGTCAGTCCAAACATCCAAAGTTAACTTATCGTAGTCGTTGCGTTGACCAACCCGTGCATTTTCGACAGTGTAGTTTACACGTTCAATTGGGGTATAGATGGAGTCAATTGGCAATACACCGATGGCAAGATCTTCCATCCGGGCCTTATTATCATTAGCAGAAAGGTAACCGCGACCTTTATCAGCTGTCATCTTAATGTGTAATTCCGCACCATCAGCAACAGTTGCAATGTGCAGGTCAGGGTTCAAGACAGTGACTTCACCATCACCCTGAATATCTGCTGCGGTTACTTCAGCAGGTCCCTTGACATCAAGCTCAAGATCCTTTTGATCTTCAGAGTTGATCTTTAAGGAAACCTTCTTAAGATTTAAGATAATTTGGGTCACATCTTCAGTAACACCTTCAACGGTACTGAATTCGTGTAAAACCCCATCAATTTGCATACTGGTAATAGCTGCACCCGGAAGCGAAGCCAGCAGTACACGTCTTAATGAATTACCAAGAGTAGTTCCATAACCGCGTTCAAGTGGTTCTACAACAAACTTGCCGTAGTTATCAGTCTCTTCAACTTTGTGAATGTTTGGCTTTTCAAATTCGATCATTCTATCCCTGTACCCCTTTCAAAACGTGGTTCGCATTTGAGACGAAAAGGCAATCGCTGGTAAATACCAACAATGTCAATTAAACACGACGACGCTTTGGAGGACGAGAACCATTATGTGGAACTGGAGTTACATCACGAATAGCAGTAACTTCCAAACCAGTTGCTTGAAGAGCACGGATAGCTGATTCACGACCAGAACCTG